>CAMWOX010000010.1 GCA_947175975.1 uncultured Ruminococcus sp. | reverse complement strand
GGCATAATACGTAAAATTATTGCAGTTGTTATGCTGTTTCTGTACGCTAGTTCTAAATTTTTATCTCTTATTGAAAGGATGAGATCGAAATGAATTCTAATGCAAAAAACATGAGCAATCGTGTGAAAGCAATCGCAGTTGCTGCTTTGATGTGTCTGTCTGCCACAGCAATGACAGTGCCGTCTGCTGTAAAAACAGATTCCATGATGAGCATCTCTGCTTCTGCGGCATCCCAGTCTCTTGCTGTTGGTGATACCTACAAGGGCAACACGGCAGATATTGCAGCAAGCGGACTCAAGACCGTTACCGTAAATGTAACAGCTGATTTCACAGGCAATCTGTCTTATGGGTTCGGCATCAGCACAGACGCAACACCTTACTGGTTCGAATATGACGGCAAGTCCTGGGTAGACACCAAAGGCGGCACAGTAGAAGTACCTGGCATTGAAGTGCCTGTTACAGCTGGTCAGGAAACCGCAATTACAATTGATGTTTCCAGCCTGAGCCTAAAATACAAAGATGAATATAATTCCGAGTATGACGGCACATTTGAGTTCAGAAATTACTACGGCGGTAAAGTAACCGTAAATTCTATCACCGCCAACGGTGCAAGCACACCCACAACACCTGGTACCCCATCAAATCCGTCCAACCCCTCTAATCCGTCTACGCCGACATCTGGCAGTACACTTACGGACGAAAAAGGTGCAAATACTTACCGGGCAAAGACAGCTGATCTGGCTGCCAGCGGCATCAAGAACATTACTATTGTTCTCGATACGGGCGACTATTCTGGCAATTTCTCCTACGGATTCGGTATCAGCATTGCTGATTCCCCTTATTGGATGGAATATGATGGTAAGTCTTGGGTAGACACCAAAGACGGTACAGTAGAAGTTCCCGGCACGGATGTCGCTGTCAACGGCGGTGAAGTGACAATTGTCATTGACACTTCCAAACTGGCACTGAAATACAAAGACGAAAATAATTCCGAGTGGGACGGCGAATTTGAGTTCCGGAATTATTACAGCGGCGGCAATACTGTCACAATCAAATCCATCACAGCAAACGGCACAGCAACGCCAACACCTCCAACCCCGAATCCTCCTGACAAGCCGACGGATGATCATCCGAATGCAATCAAAGATGGCAATACCAAGAATCCGACAAGTGGTTCTTATACATTCAAAGATAATGGCAACGGCACTGGCACAATGACTGCTACACAGGCTCGTCAGCTTGAATTTGAAACACCTTTTGTACTGACAAAGGGCTATGACGAAGAAACCTATGCCGCTGAGGGCAAGAATTTTGTAGAAGGTGTTGACCCGATCAACAGTCACAAGTTCGCTTACTCTGATTTTGGTATCAGTAATATCGGCAGTAGCGTCACAATTGAGTCTCTCATGGCAACCATCCAGAGCGAGGCAGATGTCAAGACTTTCATGTACGGCGGCGGTATGAACGTTGAAAACGGTTCTCCGGCTGATACTGAGAGTGCTAAGCTTAAGGCAGGTGTTGCCAAGGATGAAAATGCCGGTTACTGGTACAATGACATGGGCGAAGAAATCGTAGAAGAATGCAAGGCTGCTGGTGTTGAATTTGGCATTACACCTGGAAACGGCTACTTCCTGAGTTCCGAGGATAATCAGCTTGGTTCTTATTTCAACGTATTCTGGGATGTTCCGGAAGAAGTAAAGCCCTACGAAACATCAGGCGAAATTTCATTCCAGTACTGGTATGGTGTAGAGAATGCAGAAGAATATACCGAAGTGGAAAAAGTGGATCTGCTGAGCGGTGTTCTGACATACACAGAAAATGCAACATTTGATTTTGCAGGTAAAAAGAAGACAGATGTCAATAAAGAAATCGCAGCGGGTGACATGTCCGGTGAACTGAGTTTTGCAGATCTCGGCATCAAGGCAAATCAGGATGTGCAGGCTGTTGTATTCACAGTTTCTGCTGGCTCTGATCTGGATAAACTCGTCTATGGCATCGGTGCTTCTGTCGGCGAAGACTGGAAACAGTGGTCTCCGGAAGATGCCGCATGGGATTATGTTGTACTCAATTCCAAGTCCGGTGATGTAGAAATCGCATGGATCGTTCCGTCCGGCATGGATATCAATGAAGAATACGGCAATCTCCAGTTCGGTTACTGGTACGGCGGCAAGGGTGGAGAAGAACTCAAATCCGTTACACTCAAATCCGTTGAAGTTTACTACAGTGAATCTCCGGAAGAGTCTACAACAGAACCAGCTACTGATCCCACAACAGAACCGGCTACTGACCCAGCGACAGACGGCAACGACATGAGTAATCTGCCGGAGGCAAATCTTTGGGGCGATGCAGATTGCAGCGGCGAAGTGGATATTATTGACGTTGTTATCATGAACAGAGCATTTGTCGGTATAGAAACAATCACACCACAGGGCAGAGCCAATGCGGACGTAGACAAAGATCTGAAGATCTCACTTTCAGACAGTATGAATGTTCTGAGACTTCTGGTTGATCTGCTGTCACAGGCTGATTTCCCAATCAAGGATTAATAAATCAAATAACAAATAACAACAGGCAGGATTTGAAAAAAATCCTGCCTTAGTGCAACAAGAAAAAGAATAATGAAAAAATTTTTTAAAATTTCTTTGATGATTATTCTTTTATTAGCATCAACATCTTGTAGGGCTACCGACTATGAGTTTGTCGACCATAGAGATGGTTATGAGAATGGTTATCAAACAGAAAGTTATTCATTAGAAAATAATCTTGATGAATCATACACTATTGAATATACAGAAAAACTCGGAATCCCTGATAATAGTGTAAAAGTTGTAATTTACTATTCAGGAGAAAAAATAGCAAATTATAATCCTTGTGATTATAAAAATTTCAGTGAATTTAAGCCGCAGGAATTGTTATATTTATGTAGTGATGAGAAAAACAGTCTTTACTATATTGGTTGCGAAATCACTAACTACATTTCTATATGTGGTGATAACGATTTTGGATTCAATCATAATAAAATTGATATTAACAGAGATATCGTAAATAACAAAGATAGTGCAAATAGGGAAAATTATCTTGAGTTGTCTAAGATATTAAGAAGTAATATGAAAGCATCTGAACTTATGAATAAGTTCGAAAAATGCAACTATAATTATGATGATATCATCAATTTGTATAATTTATCTTCAGAATAATTCTTGTATACACAAATAAAGTCCAGCTTTTCACTGGACTTCAGGCTAAGGCAGGATTTCAAAAAATCCTGCCTGTTTTCTTATAATATAAATGCATTCGGGAGCAGCTCCCGGAGCAGATATTTTTTTTCAGCGAGATAAATTTCAAAATCTGCATTACAAAATTCCGCCATAAACTGACGACAGGCACCACACGGCGGACAATCTGTCTCGGAATCCTCAGATCCGCCGACAATGGCAATGGCTCGGAACTTGCGATGTCCCTCTGAAACAGCTTTTCCGAATGCGATCCGTTCCGCACAAATGCACAGTGAATAAGAAGCATTTTCAATATTACAGCCTGTGTAGATCTCACCAGATTCTGTCAGCAATGCCGCACCGACTGCAAAACTGGAATATTTGCAATAGGCGGATTCCCTGGCGATCCGGGCTTGTTTCAACAAGTTTTCCCGAATCTTTCCAGAATCAGACATTGAATCGGAACTCAACAATATCACCATCCTGCATGATATATTCCTTGCCCTCAGAACGAAGCAGACCCTGTTCTTTTGCCGCTGTCATACTGCCGCATTTTTTCAGATCCTCAAATGCGACAATCTCTGCACGGATAAAGCCTTTTTCAAAATCTGTATGAATTTTTCCGGCAGCCTGAGGTGCTTTTGTTCCCCTGGTAATTGTCCAGGCACGGACTTCCTGCTTGCCGGCAGTCAGGAATGAAATAAATCCCAGTAAGTGATAGCCGGTCTGAATGATTCTGTTCAGACCGGATTCTTCCAGTCCGAGTTCTTCCAGGAACATTGCCTTATCTTCATCATTCATATCCGCAATTTCTGCCTCTGTCTGCGCACAGATCGGGAGTACGGCGGCTTTTTCTTCTTCTGCAATTGCTTTGACCGCCTGGAAATGTGCCTGTTTTTCCAGATCACCTGCGAAATCAGCTTCGCTGAGATTTGCCGCATAGATCACAGGCTTGGCAGACAATAATGGTGTATCATGTAAAAATGCTTCTTCGTCTTCTGTAATTTCAAAACTCCGTGCGGATTTTCCCTCTTCGAGATGTGCCGCCAGACGCTCAAAGAAATCAACCTGGATCTGTGCTTTTTTGTCACCTTTGAGCAATTTTTTGGCTCTGTCGATTCTGCGCTGTACCATCTCGAGATCGGAGAAAATCAATTCCAGATTAATTGTCTCAATATCTCTAGCCGGATTGATATTGCCGTCCACATGGATAATATCCATGTCTTCAAAGCATCTGACAACATGCACAATCGCATCTACTTCTCTGATATCAGCCAGGAATTTATTTCCTAAGCCTTCACCTTTGGACGCACCCTTGACGAGACCTGCAATATCGACAAATTCCAGTGTTGCCGGCTTGAAACTATCCGGATCATACAGATCTGCCAGATAATTCAACCGAAAATCAGGAACAGACACCACACCAATATTTTTCTCGATTGTACAGAACGGATAATTTGCGGACTGCGCCCCTGCATTTGTCAGTGCATTGAAGAGTGTGCTTTTACCAACATTCGGAAGTCCAACCATGCCTAATTTCATAAAAAACAGCTCCTTAAAATTTCTATATTAATCATGCACAATGACCGGAATGCCGTCCTCAATTTCATTGTACAGATTTTTTACTTCTGAAAGCCGCATGTTCAGACAGCCGTGGGAACCATTGTACATATAGATATTTCCGCCATATGCACTACGGGACAAATCATGGAAACCGCATCCGATATAGCCGAACGGAATCCAGTAGTCCACCCACTGGGCATAGCCCTGGACTTCATAAGTACCCAGTGTTTTGCCCTTGATATGTCCTGTAATCTTGCCGATACCACGAGGTGTTCTCCGGTTGTAATTCGTCTCCAGTCCGGATACAAAATCATAATCCATGATTAACTGGCCATCTCTGTAAAACCACATGTGCTGTTCGGAAATATCTGCTTCAATATACGTCGTGCCGATATCATCCGTTTTCCGGGTGTAGCCTGTACCCCATGTTTCATAGATCGGTTCTACTGTGACGGATTCCCCTGCCTGGATCAGCTCCATTAACTGGACAACTGTGTCTTTCCGGTTAATCAGCCAGCCGTAACAACTTTGCTGATCCCAAGCGGCTTTGTCAATCCAAGGAACAGTAATCCAGCCATCGACTGTTGCATAAAATTCACGGTCTTTTCCGTATGTGTCCGTCTGCTCTGCCATATCATCCACAAATTCTTTTACTTTCTGTTCATCCATCGGGATAACATGTCCGGAAGTCGTCACAAAAGAGCCATCAGGTTTTGTGAGCAGCCAACTGATAATCGTATCACTGTCAAGTGTAATTTTCCGGTCATCAAAATCATATGTCACATTACATTCTGCGTATTGATTATAAACAGCCAGATCTTCCTGCAAATCCTTGGAAGTAACTTTTGCCCGGTAAGCGTCATAACAGCCGGATTCCTGCATCGTGATTACATTCTTGCCAGCCGCAAGCTCTGTGATGAGATGCTTCATCAATCTGTCTGTATCAAACTGATCGCCTGTTGTTTCAGGCTGAATCTCAAATTTTCCAGAATCTGAACGGACAATCTTTGCATTCTGGGAAACTTCACTGCCCCAGTTATAATTTTCTATCAGAGATCTGAGAGCTTCTTCCGAGTAAGAATACTCATATCTGACAGCATATTCAGAACTATTAAATAATTTGGCAACCCAGTTAAAATGACTTTCGTTGACAGCTTCGTTGAATGCACCTGCCGGGATAGTATACTTTGCCTGAAAATCCTGCGCAGTGAATACCACCTGTTCTCCTTTGGCAGTAATCAGTGTAAGGTCATTTGCCTGCTTCTGTTCGAGCAGTGCATCATGCGCTTCTTCTGTTGTCATACCTGCAACAGCAACGGAATTAATGTAAGTGTGTGGCAGAAATTTTCCCTGATAACGCAATGCACCAACAAAATATATCATAAGCAGGACACCTGCTCCGGCTATTCCAAGAATTGCACCCATTTTTGCGCCGTAGTTGGATTTTTTCTTTTTTTTGGCGGGTTTTTCCACAGATTTTTTTTCAGATTCTTCTGGAATGATAGGATCTTCGGATATTTCTGGTTCTTCTGGCATTTCTGGTTTTTCAAATATTTCCGGTTCTTCCGGAATTTCTGATACAGGTAACTGCTCTGGTTCCGGAACAGATTCCACAGAAGGAACAGCTCTGACACGAATTTTTCTGACCTGTGTACTCTGCTTATCCGCATCCTGCTGTACAGGCATCTGAGACACAGGAAGTTCCCTGTTGCCATTTGCATTTAATTTTTCCTGCGATTGTCTTAATTTTTCTTGTTTCTGCTGTTGGATCAGGGCAATTTTTTTCTGAATATCAGGATCTGCATCAGGGGCAGATTTTGCAGCAGATTCTGGTATTTCCGGAGCTGGATTTTTCTGTTGCCGCTGATTTTTTCTGCTTGCATGTACTAAGCTATCTTCCAACGATTCTGCAACACCAACCGCTTCAAGAATCTCAGCGGCGGACATTTTAGAAGCGTCCAGTTTTCTTCTCTGATTTCTATTTTGTTCTATCTCTTTCTCGTTTGGCAAAACATGTCATTCCTTTCTGATCTGAACTAAACTAGTTCTGATTTTCTCTTATCTCCGAACTATTTCTTTTGCCAGAAATTTTATGGTCTAATTTCTAGTATAACACATTCTTCGTCACAAATAAATGAATTACAAATTACAATCCAGTAACAATTCTGTATTATTTTTCCCAGTTTTGTCATTTTATGCAGAAATTGTGAATTTTCATTGACATTCCGTGGTTTATATAGTATAATAAAATGAAAGATAAAAACGGAAATCATGAAAGGAGATTTTAAATTATGAAAGAAATACAGCATATTTTCAGCCCGGCAGATATTCTCCTGCCTGACCCGGAAAAGATTGCTCCTGAAAAATGGAGTGTCATTGCCTGTGATCAATTTACAAGCGATTCAGAATACTGGCTGACTGTAAAATCGCTCACAGCATCCGATCCATCCGCACTGAATCTGATTCTGCCTGAAATCTATCTGGAAGAACCAGACGTAGAATCCAGAATTGCCACAATTCAGAATACAATGCAGGAATATCTTGATCAGCACTATTTTAAAATTTATCCGGATGCCATGATTTACACGGAACGTATTCAAAGTGATGGCAAACTTCGTACAGGTATTATCGGCAAAATTGACCTGGAAGCCTATGATTACAATTCAGACAGCCAGTCTCCGGTAAGAGCCACAGAGGCAACTGTGCTGGAAAGAATCCCTCCCAGAATGAAAGTCCGGGAAAATGCCGTTCTTGAACTGCCACACATCATGCTGCTTATCAATGATCCGGAAAATCTTGTGATGAACTCCTGTACAACACAGAAAAATCAGATGCAGATACTTTATGATACGGATCTGATGCTGTCGGGTGGACATATTACTGGTTATCTGATGAATCATTCTCAACAGGAAATTTTCACACAGCAATTAAACAAAATTCTTGCAAAAAATTCCGGTCTGCAATTTGCCATGGGTGATGGCAATCATTCTTTGGCAACGGCAAAAGCTTGCTATGAAAAACTGAAACAGACTGACCCGGAAACAGCAGAACACGCCCCTGCCCGATATGCTCTCGTAGAACTTGTCAACCTGCACAGCGATGCACTCGAATTTGAAGCAATTCACAGAATCCTGACCGGTATTAATCCCGAACTGCTCATTCAAAATTTAACACAAGAATTAGCATTATCTGAAATTCCCACAAATCAACCGGAACAATATATCATTCTTGTGCAGAACGGCATACGGAAAAAATTATTTATCCATGATCCCAAAGCAAAACTCGCTGTCGGATGTCTGCAACCTGTCCTGGATCATTATTTAAAAAATCATCCTGGAAAGATTGATTATATCCACGGCATTGAAACAATTGAAAAATTATCCCGTCAGCCGGATTCTCTCGGCATCCTACTGCCGGATATGGATAAAAATCTATTATTTCCCAGTGTTGCACAGGATGGCGCACTGCCCCGGAAGACATTCTCCATGGGTCATGCAGAAGACAAAAGATATTACATGGAAGCCAGAAAAATAAAATAACAGAAATTTTTCAAAAAATTTCTCAAAACACTTGATTTTTATAAATTTTTATGCTATAATACTAGTATACAAGATGGAAGATGTGCAAAAGACCGGAACGCATTCCGGTCTTTCGTTTTGCGGATCGCTATTGTAATTTCTTCAGAAAGGAAGGTATTGGCTACATGAAGTTGAAAAAATTCGGCAGTACAGAACAGAAAATCTATGATCTCGTTCTACCTGTTGTCAACCAGCTCGGTTATCTGGTTTGGGATGTACGCTTTGAAAAAAAAGGTGCAGACTGGGAACTCACGGTATTTATTGACAAAGAAACAGAGGGCATCACGATTGACGACTGCGAAAGAGTCACCAATCCGGTCAGTGATCTTCTGGATCAATATGATCCTATTCCCCAGAGCTACCGCCTGAGTGTCAGCTCCCCCGGTCTCGAAGCAGATCTGATCCGAGAAAGTCATTTCGATGCCTGCATCGGCTGTGAAGTCCGTGTCCGTGGCATCCGGAATTTTGATGACGGCAGCCGGGAAATCATCGGCGTTCTGACGGACTGGGACAAGGAATCCGTGACGCTCCAGACACAGCAAGAAACAGTGATTCTGCCATTTTCAGGCATTGCATTTGTTAAATTATATTTTGAATTTTAATTTTCTAATTTCCAAGAAAGGATCTGAACCAAATGGACAGCAAATTTTTTGACACTCTGTCAGCACTCGGCACAGAGAATAGTCTCAACACAGAAGTCATGATCAGAACGATCAAATCTGCTATGCAAAAATCCGTACAGCGTATGTACCCGGAATGCAAAGAATCTATCCGAGTAGATATTGATATTGACAATAAAATTTTTGACATATTCTTGTTACAGGAAGTCGTTGACGAAGAACCGATCAATCACACACAGATCTATATTGACGAAGCAAGAACGATTAACCCGAATATCTGTGTCGGCGAAACCCTGGAACACAAGCTGGATATTTCCAAATTCAGCCGTGCATCTGCACAGTCCGCCAAGCAGTCGATTAAAGGCGATCTTCGGGATATTAATCGTGACCGGATTCTGGATAAATTCCAGAGCAAAGAAAATGATATTATTACCGCCACTGTGACACAGGTTGAACCGGGCAGAGGTTCTGCTACTTTAATGTATGACAAGACAGAATTATATCTGCTCCGCCAGGAACAGATTCCCGGTGAAATTCTCAAAGAGGGAATGTCTGTCAAGGTCTATATCACAGGGATTGCGAATAAAAATAAAAAGCCGATCATTAAGCTGTCCCGTGTGCATCGTGATCTAGTCAAGCGGCTGTTTGAACTGGAAGTACCAGAAATCTATGACGGCATTGTAGAAATTAAATCTATTTCTCGTGAAGCTGGCTCAAGATCCAAGATTGCGGTTGTTTCCCATGACGAAAACGTAGATGCAATCGGCTCTTGCATTGGTGCAAAGCACTCCAGAATCTCTGCTGTTGTAAAAGAACTCAACGGCGAAAAAATTGATATTATCCCTTACAGTGAAGATCCGGCAAAGTTTATTGCAAATGCACTCTCCCCTGCAAAAGTCATCCGGGTTATCATTCTCAGTGAGGAAGAACATACCTGTGTGGCAGTCGTTCCGGCAGATCAGTTATCACTTGCTATCGGCAACAGAGGACAGAATGCGAAACTAGCCGCAAAATTAACAGGCTACAAGATCGATATTAAATCCGAAACGGACGAGATTCCAGAACCAGTCGCCAAGCCGGAACCAGACACAGAACCTGATCCGGAGGCAGATGAAATTTTCCTGGAGGAAGTCGAAATCTTAAGTGATTCTGAAACTTCTGAAAATACAGAAACAGAATCTGATCCGAAAGAAGAAATTTTATTTGAAGAAGATGAGATTTCTGAAAATATCCCTGAGGAATAACCCATGCAGAAAAAAATTCCCATGCGTCTGTGCATCGGCTGCGGACAAAATCAGCCCAAGAAAAATATGATCCGTGTTGTGAAATCACCGGATCAGGAAATTTCCCTTGATCTGACCGGAAAAAAATCCGGTCGTGGCGCATATCTCTGCAAAAATCCGTCCTGTCTTACACAGGCAATGAAACAGCACAGGCTCGAAAGAAGTTTTTCTTGCAAGATTTCGCAGGAAGTCTATGAAAGGATGCAACATGTCCTATCCGAATCAGAATCCAGTGCAGAAACTCCGTAATATTCTGAGTATCTGCCGTAAAGCCAACAAAATATCCCTTGGATTCGCACCTATTCTAGAATCGCTCCAAACTGGTTCTGTCTGTGGTGTGCTGACAAGTTCTGATATTTCCAAAAAAACGCTCAAAGAAGTTTACTATGCCTGTGAAAAAAAGCACATCCCGGTCTGTCCTGTGCCGCTCACAATGACCGAAATTGGTATGATCACCGGCAGAAAAGCCGCTGTTGCTGCGATTCTCGACCAGGGCTTCTTTGAACGAATCCGCCAGCTGTGCGAAGAGCATTCCACAGCTACCGCCTCAGACTTAAATTAGGAGGGATCTTGCCTATGGCAAAGAAAATGAAATTAACCGACGCTGCAAGAGATTTGCAGGTTTCTCCGAAAGAACTGGTTGCTTTTCTGGAAGAACATCTCGGCGAAAAGAAAACCACAAATGCATCTGTTACAGAACGTGAAATGAATCTCATGCTGGAATTTTACAGCCAGAAATCCAATGTCAGCAGCTTTGATGATTATTTTGCAACAAAGAATGATCCGAAGTCTGCACCAGGTTCAGAATCCAGAAAACCGAAAAAACAGGAAAAGAAACAGGAAACAAAACCAGATGCCAAGTTTGAATCCAGACAGACGACAAGACAGGATAAAAAACCTGGCAAACCTGCTCCGGCACAGAATGAACAGCCGAAACAGGATAAATTCAGTACGAATCCGAATACAAATGCCAATAACAAGAAACGCCGTGATGATAAGCGTAAGAAACCCCCGCAGGTGCGTGGCGAAAAAACCCGTCTAGGCGGTATCATCAATACAGATAATGTGGTCAGCTCCGAACAGCGGACACAGAATCCTGAAAAACGTCGTACTGTTGATACCCGTGGCAGTTATGTTGAACTGGATAAGTACAACGAACGCTATGAGCAGATTGCGCCTGCGGACAGACGGAAAGATAATTATTCCACAAAGAAGCAGAAAATCAATCAGAAATCTGCACAACGTGGCAAGAAAAACAACAGCCGCAAGCAGGAAACGGAAGCACAGAGACTCTCCCGACTGGAACTGGAACGTGCCAGAAAACAGCAGCTCAAAGTTAAAATCCCGGATTCCATTCAGGTCGGCGAGCTTGCCAGCCGTCTGAAGATCACAGTTTCTAAAGTCATTGGCAAATTAATGGGACTGGGCATCATGGCGAGCATCAATGAAGAGATTGATTTTGATACAGCAAGCCTGGTAGCGGAAGAACTCGGTGCAAAAGTAGAAAAAGAAGTCATCATGACCATTGAAGACCGTCTGATTGAATCCGAAGATGTCGATGAAGAAAATCAGCAGTCCCGTCCCCCAGTAGTTGTTGTCATGGGACATGTCGATCACGGCAAAACTTCCATTCTCGACAGAATCCGTCATGCAAATGTCACTGCATCCGAAGCAGGAGGTATCACACAGCATATCGGTGCTTATCAGGTCAAGCACAACGGACAGGTCATTACATTTCTGGATACGCCCGGACATGAAGCATTTACTTCTATGAGAGCCAGAGGTGCGAACATCACGGACATTGCAGTACTGGTTGTCGCTGCGGATGATGGTATCATGCCACAGACCGTAGAATCCATCAATCATGCCAAAGCAGCAGGTGTTTCTGTCATCGTTGCCATTAACAAAATGGACAAAGAAGCTGCCAATCCTGACAGAGTCCTGCAACAGCTCACGGAATACGGACTTGTCTGCGAAGACTGGGGCGGCGACACAATCTGTATTCCTGTTTCCGCCAAAACCGGTGAGGGCATTGATGAATTACTGGAAAATATTTTGCTTGTCTCAGAAGTAAAAGAACTGACAGCGAATCCAGATCGCCTTGCAAAAGGTACTGTTGTAGAGGCAAGACTGGATAAGGGCAGAGGTCCAATCGCAACGCTCCTGGTTCAGAAAGGCACCCTCCATACAGGTGATATTATTATCGCAGGTACTTCTGTCGGCAGAGTTCGTGTAATGACCAATTATAAGGGCGGCACGGTCAAGACTGCTGGTCCTTCTGTGCCTGTGGAAATCACAGGACTTGACGAAGTCCCCAGTGCAGGCGATATCTTCGATGCCGTAGAAGATGAACGTCTGGCAAAAGAACTGGTAGAACAGAGAAAGCACGAAGCCAAAGAGGCATTCTTCCAGAATACCAGTCACAAACTCACATTGGATAATTTATTCAGCCAGATCGCAGAGGGCGAAACAAAAGAACTGCCGATTATTGTGAAAGCTGACGTACAGGGCAGTGCAGAAGCTGTCAAGACTTCCCTGGAAAAATTATCAAATGATGAAGTCCGTGTCAGAGTCATTCACAGTGCTGTCGGTGCAGTCAAAGAAAGTGATGTCATGCTTGCTAATGCATCCAATGCGATCATTGTTGGATTCAATGTCAGACCAGATAATGGTGCAGCGGAGAGTGCCGCAAGAGATGGCGTTGACATCCGGTTATACAGAATTATTTATGATGCAATTGAAGAAATCACAACAGCAATGAAGGGTATGCTTGCGCCGAAATTCCGTGAAGTGATTCTGGGTAAAGCAGAAGTCCGACAGTTATTCAAGATTTCCAGTGTCGGCACAGTTGCCGGAAGTTATGTACTGGAGGGCAAACTGACAAGACAATGCCAGATTCGGATTGTCCGTGATGGTATTATCATTGCTGATGATCATATTGCAGGACTCCAGAGAATGAAAGACTCTGTCAAAGAAGTTGCAAGCGGCTATGAATGCGGCATCAGTCTTGAAAAATTCAATGATATTAAAACAGGCGATATTTTTGAAGCCTATATCATGGAAGAATATCAACCGGACTAATCAGGCAGACTCCTGCCTGATTCCCCCTCTCTGAAATAAAGCAGGTGATTTGCATGGAACAGGATAACTACACGGAACAATATACCCGGATGAGTACAGAAGATATGCTTCAGTATTGTGACGAAGCCCTCGCATGGGAAGAATTTGGAGAAGTGGATATTTTCTTTTTTGAATCTGTCAAAAAAATTCTGCTCGGACAGTGTCCGGATGTGCAACTCTCAGAAAATATCCCACCAGATACAAGCATGAAAGGATGATAACGAATTATGCCAAGCTTTAAAAATAACCGTATGGCGGAAGATATTCACAGAGAACTGACTGATATTTTCCGTCTTGTCAAAGATCCCAGAGTCAGCAATATGCTTTCTGTTGTACGTGTAGAGCTTGCAGGAGACGGCTCACACTGCAAAGTCTATGTTTCCAGCCTGTACGGCATGGAAGATACGCAGCAGTCTGTCAAAGGTCTGAAAAGTGCTGCCGGATTTATCCGGAGAGAATTATTTGCAAGGCTAAAAATGCGTAAAAGTCCGGAATTAGAATTTATTGCAGATAATTCCATTGCAAGAGGTGCAGAAGTCACCCGAAAACTGGATCAGATCAGCAGTACCGAGGAAAAATCGCATGAACAGGATTAATTTTGAACAGGCGACAGACTTCCTCACAGGCTGTGAAGACGTGTATATTCTAATCCACAGAAACCCGGACGGCGACTGCATTGGCGCAGGGTATTCCCTCCAAGCAGTATTAAGATCTCTGGGGAAACGTGCAAAAGTTCTTTGTTCCGATCCGATTCCGGAACGGTTTGCATTTTTGCTCCCGGAAACAAACGAAGAGCCGGATTTTCCGGCAAAGACGATTATCTCTGTAGATGTCGCTGATGAAAAATTGCTAGGAGATCTGGAAGAATGCTATGCCGGGAAGATTCAGCTTTGTATTGATCATCATGTTTCTAATAGATTCTATGCAGAAAATGTCCTGCTGGACGAACACGCGGCGGCAGCCTGTGAGATTTTATACAAGCTCTATCGCTATATGAATATTTGTTTTACAGAACAAATTGCAAAGTGTCTGTTCACAGGCATGTCAACAGATACAGGTTGTTTCAAATTCGATAATACCACGCCGGAGACGCATATTTACACCGCAGAATTAATGCGTGAATTTCCGAATGTCCGTTATGGTCTGATCAATCGCCAGATGTTTGATGTAAAAAGTCCTGCACGGATCAAAGCAGAAATGGCAATGCTCAGTCAGATGGAATATTATCTTGATGAGGAATGTACTATGATCTGGGCAACACTGCAAATTTGCAAAGAAAACCAGGTTCATGAATCTGATCTGGAGGGACTGACAGCGTTATCCCTTCAACCGGAAAGCGTAGAAGTCGGCATTACACTCCGGGAACGTGAACCCGGTGTTTATAAAGTTTCCATGCGTTCCGCCAAAGATGTGAATGTTTCGGCAATCTGCCAGCAGTTCGGCGGCGGCGGTCATATCAAAGCCGCAGGCTGTCTGATTCGGGGATCTCGTGAAGAAGTCACAGAAAAATTGATCAGAGCTGTGGAGAAAGCACTATGATAAAAAATAATTATAACGGCATTCTCTGTGTGGATAAACCTGCTGGATTCACGTCTTTTGATGTCATTGCCAAGCTCCGAGGAATCTTAAAAATGCGCCGTCTGGGTCATGCAGGAACGCTTGACCCGATGGCAACTGGTGTATTGCCTGTATTTGTGGGTTATGCGACCAAAGCATGTGGCATTCTGCCGGATGAAGATAAATGCTATATTGCAGAATTTCAACTCGGAAAAGTCAGTGACACACAGGATATTACAGGAAAAATTCTGGAAACTCATGATTTTACAGGCATTACAAAACAAGATATTCTGAAAGCTGTTCCCAGTGGCGAAATTATGCAGATTCCGCCTATGTATTCGGCAGTTTTTGTAAACGGCAAAAGACTCTATGAACTCGCCCGTGAGGGAAAAGAAATTGAACGTCAGGCAAGACCTGTATTTATTAAGTTAGTCTACTGCACAGGCGTCAATCCAGAAACAGGGAAAGGAAAATTAGAAATCCATTGCGGAAAAGGAACTTATGTCCGGACTTTGATTCATGATATGGGGCAAGCTCTCGGCTGTGGTGCAGTCATGACAGCATTAAGACGTTCCTATGCAAGTGGTTTTGCTTTAAATTCTTGTTATTCACTGGAAGAAATTCAAGAATTTGCAAATCAAAATAATATTTCTAATATTATTATCCCCATTGAAAAAGCATTCAGCTCCTTGCCTATTGTTCGTTTAAATGCCCAACAAACAAAACTTTATCGCAATGGTGTAAAATTAGACTTATCGCAGTTTGCTATAAAATTTAAATCACAGCAATATGCTGTTTATAGCATAGATGGCTTTCTTGGGACAGCTCTGCCTGATTTGGAACAGCATTGCTTACGAATTGAACGTAATCTCTGTGAACCGAAATGAGGTGCATTATGCAAAAAACTTCTGTTGCATTAGGATTATTTGACGGCATCCATCTTGGTCACAGGGCTGTTCTCCAGGAAGCCTCCCGGCTGGCGGATTTTGGTCAGCTCCGGCGGATTGTCTTCACATTTCCGTCTGAAACAGCAGTCCGGAAAAATTCCGGCGGTTTCCTCTATCCGACCAGTACCCGAAACAGGATTCTGGAACAGGATTTTGCTTTTTCTGTATTCTGTGAAAATTTTGAAACAATCCGGGATATCTCAGGAGAAGAATTTGCAAAGAGCATTCTCTGTGAAACATTACATGCCGCCTGTGTCACCTGTGGGAAAAATTTCCGCTTTGGAAAGAATGCCACATGGAATGCAGAAGATTTAAAAAATTTCGGAAAAAAATATCAGTTTCAGGTAAGTTTGATCCCAACTGCTGTCTATCATGATCAGGTAATTTCTTCCACAGAAATTCGAAAATTGCTGAAAACCGGAAATATCCAGCTGGCAAATCAATTTCTCGGTCAGCCTTACCAGATTCTTGCACCTGTTGTACATGGCAACCACCTGGGCAGAACCATTGGCTTCCCGACAGTAAACCAGTTGTTTCTGGAAAATCAGTTAATCCCGAAATTCGGTGTATATCAATCATGTACGACAACCCCGGATGGAAAAAAATTTCATTCTGTGACTAACATTGGCATAAAACCAACTGTACATTATCAAGGTATACCACTTGCAGAAACTTATATTCAGGATTTCTCCGGAGATTTATATCATAAGATCATCCGGACAGAATTACTGACATTTCTGCGGGCTGAAAAGAAATTTGACTCCGTTGCAGAATTGACAGAACAACTCCGTAAAGATCTGCAAGGCAATTAATTTGCTGTTGATTTTCTGGTTTCTGTCACAGAATACACACATAGTTATAGTAATCTAGATAATATCCCGGTTACCAGAAAACCGGAGACTGCACACAGGAAAGAAGTGATTTCATTCATGATTGAAGTCAGAAATCTGACAAAGCATTACGGCGACAAGAAAGCCGTCAACGACATCAGTTTCACTGTTAATGACGGAGAAATTCTGGGTTTTCTAGGCCCTAACGGTGCCGGCAAGTCCACAACAATGAATATGCTCACCGGGTATATTTCTTCTACATCCGGACAAGCCCTGATCAATGGTGTGGATATTCTGGAAGATCCGATCAAAGCTAAGTCTTATATTGGCTATCTGCCGGAAATTCCTCCTTTGTATGTCGACATGACAGTGTATTCTTATCTGAATTTTATGTTTGATCTGAAAAAATGCAGACTTCCAAGGCGTTCCCATCTGAAAGATGTCATGGCGCTGTGCAAGATCATTGATGTCAAGGACAGACTGATCCGGAATCTGTCAAAAGGTTACAAACAGCGTGTCGGACTGGCACAGGCTTTAATCAACAATCCGCCTGTTCTGATTCTGGATGAACCGACTGTCGGACTCGATCCGAAACAGATTATTGAAATCCGAACACTGATTAAGCGTCTTGGCAAAAATCACACTGTGATTTTATCTTCTCATATCCTGACGGAGATCCAGGCTGTGTGTGATCGTGTGATTATCATCAATCATGGTATGATCTCTGCCAATGATACAGCAACGAATCTATCCAATAAAATCAGCACGGATCATAGGATCATTGCCAGAATTGATGGTGCAAAAGCAGAAGTCCTGCAAGCAATCCGGACAATTGAGGGAATTAAATATGTCCGGGCGGATATGGAACGAGAAAAAGATATTTATGATTTTGAGATCGAAGCAGAACCTGGTATCGATATCCGGCGTGATATTAACCAGATTACAAGGGAACACGGCTGGGATATTCTGATGCTGAAAACAATGGAAATGACACTGGAAGACATCTTTCTTAAAATCACAATGGGCGAGGGAATCCGGCAGGATGATCTCCGATAGAAAGGAGCTGAAAAATAATGGGAGCGATTTACAGAAGAGAAATCGGTGCTTTTTTTTCGTCAAGCATTGCTTACATCTTTCTGGCAGTATTTTATATTTTTGCAGGACTGTTCTTTACACTGGATAATATCGCTGTTGGCTCTACGGATCTGTCCGGTGTATTCTCCACACTGTTCTTTATCAGTATTTTTTTAATTCCCATTCTGACAATGCGTCTATTCAGTGAAGAGAAAAAACAGAGAACAGAACAGGGCTTGCTGACTGCACCTGTCTCTCTGACAGGGATTGTCTTAGGAAAGTATTTTGCGGCATTGACAGTATTCACAGCTGCCGTGAGCATTATTTTTATCTATGGCTTTATTCTGAGCTTATACGGCACTGTGGCATGGGTAACAGTCCTTGCAAATTATCTTGCGATTCTGCTAGTAGGATCTGCATTTATCGCAATTGGTCTGTTTATATCTTCCCTGACGGAAAATCAGCTTGTTGCGGCAATCGGCGGTATTGTCTGTCTGGGTATTTTATTCCTGATTGATATTGTCGCTTCGGTGATCAAAATCGACTGGCTGCAAAGTATTCTATATGATTTATCTTTCTATACAAGATATTATGAATTTACCTGCGGCATTTTCAATCTCTCCAGTGTTTTATTTTATCTGAGTACCGCAATTTTATTTAATTTCTTCACTGTGAGAGTATTTGAAAAACGCCGTTGGAGCTAAGGAGGTGCAGAAATGGCTGAAAATCAAGAAAAATTACAGAAAAAGTCCCGGAATCCTGCCAGATCCAAAAAATTAAAATACGGCGGTATCGCCACGGCTATTACCTGCACTGTCACTGCTGTTGCGATTATTTTAAATATTCTTGTGAGTGTTCTTGTGGAGAAATATCCATTGAAGCTGGATCTCACAGAAGATGCCAAATTTGAAATTTCTCAGGAAAGCATAGAGTATTTAAAAGATTTAAATCAGGAAGTCAATTTTACGGTTCTCATGAGTGAGAGCAATTTCCAGAGCAGCAACGAAATGATGAAGATGATTCATGAAATTCTGGCTCGCTATGCACAGTATTCTGATAAAATTCATGTAAGCTATGTTGACCCGACGACAAATCCGGATGTTGTCAATCTCTACCAGACGGATTATACCGGTACGCTGACAGAGGGCGATATTGTGATTTCAGATGCCACTGACAATTCCAAAATGCGTGTTGTCAATATCGGCAATTTATTCTCTTATGATCAGCAGAAATATTATCGTTATTATTACTACGGCACAGGCTCTCTGGAAGATTGTATTACGGGATTCCAGGGCGAACAGAATCTGACTTCTGCCCTGATGTATGTCACAGACGCTGATCCGGTTACTGTGGGTGTTATCACAACTGCCAACGGACAGCCCCTGTTCAATGCGAATTATCACACAAATTCTCTGAATGCATTGACACAGACATTATTCAAAAACGGCTATGACATGCAGGCTGTCGATCTGTACACAGGCTCTCTTGATCCGGAAGTCTACAATATGCTGATTTTGCCTGCACCTGTGAATGATCTCACAGCGAACGGCATTGAAAGCTTATCCGCATTTTTATATAACAACGGCGATTACAACAGAAATTTAATCTATATCGCCGATTTTACGCAGTCAGACACACCGAATCTGGATGAATTTCTGGAAACATGGGGCATTCAGGTCACAAAAAATATTGCTGTGGAAAGTGATCCCAACGCTGCCCAGCAGGTAGCCTTATCCATCAGCAACAGTGCAGTTGCTGTCCCTGTTGCCAATATTGCAGATGAAAAATCCGGAGCAAGCCTGGTCAATACTTCACTTCCAGTTGCCGCACCATTATGCCGGACGATCAATTTATTATGGGATTCCAAATCCAGCGGCATTACGTCTGTATTATTAAAAACTTCTGATTCTGTTTATCTGAATCAGATGAATACAGAATCAGAATCCAAAAACAAAGAACCTGTCGGCGCACAGAATGTCATGGTATGCTCCAGTCGGCGGAATATCGAGGATAATATCACGCATGAAAGCAATCTGCTTGTCATGGGATCTATGTTATTATCTGATTCTAATCTGATGCAGGATGCTTCTTATAATAATGCCTCTTATCTGGTATCTGCTGCGAACATGATCTCCGGCAAGGGCAGTAATCTTGTAATTGCATCCAAAGAACTGACCAATGAAACCATCACGATCACAACAGCCGGAATGCGTGTGATCTATGTTGTGATCTTCATGATCCCTGCGGCAGTCATCGCCGCTGGTGTCTGGGTATTCCTGAGGAGAAGAAACAAATGAGTGAAAAGCAAGAAAAAAATCAGGAAAATCCGGTATATATCGCTGAAAATGAGACAACAGATGCAGGGATGGACACTTTTTTTGCGGACTCCCCTGTTTCTGCAAATCAGAATACCGGAACAGTGAAACAGGGCATGTCCCGGAATCTAAAAATCCTAATTGCCGGGATTCTTGTTTTGGTGATTCTTGGAGCTGCACTGACAATCATTCTGCTGCTCAGCAAACAACAGGAAGATTCCCAGCCGATTGATACAGATTCCCTTGCAGATCAGTTACTAGATGATGAAGACAAAGCCGTCCTGGTGAATCCTGAAATAGCAGATGATCTCCAGGAAATTGCGATTTCTAATTCTGAAAATTTCAGAGTGTATCTCAAAACACCTGCCACAGAAGAATCCAATGCAGTCTACACAATAGAGGGTCTGGAAGATATTGCCCTGGATACTGGTCTGATTTCTACCCTGGTCAATAATGCCAGCGAATTATCCGCTAATTCTCTTGTATCTGAAAATGTTCCGGATTCTGAACTGCATAAATACGGACTGGATCAGCCGCTTGCAGATGTCACCATGCATTATACTGACGGCACGGATTTTACATTCTCTGTTGGGAATCCGTCTCCAATGGATAATTCTGCTACCTACTGCCTGATCAATCAGAATCTCTATCTTGTTAAAACTTCCCTGATGGCAAATTACCAGAAACCAAGCACGGCATTTGCATCCAATACCATTCTGGAAGATCCAGGAGACGAGAACCAGCCGATTGTAAAGTCTCTTCGGATCACAAGAAAAGATCTCGATTATGATATTCTTCTGGAATATGACGAAGAAACAGCTTCGGATGATACTGTCGGCGGAACGGCATCCAAGCACAGAATGGTTGAACCTGTTCCGGTATTTCTCAATGTTGAAAAATCCTCGGATATTATAAACGGCATGTTCGGACTGACTGCCGTAGAAATCGCACAGATTCATCCGTCAGAGAGCGATCTCATGCGTGCCGGAATGGATGATCCATTCTGTACGGTAACTATGCAGTGTGATGATGGCAATCCATATATTCTGCATTTCGGAAATTCGTATACCACAGAAAACGGCACAGAAGCTTATTATGCATACCTGGAGGGCGTGAATCTGCTGTATGGTGTTTCACAATCTCGTGCTGTCTGGACATCTGTCCTGCCAGGTGACATTCACTCAGCAAATATCTTCAATACTTATGTATGGGATATTGCGGAACTGAATATTCTGACGGATTCTGAAGAATTTCACTTCTCCGGAACTGGCACTGGTGCTGATGATTATACTGTCACAAAGAATGGCGAAGACTGCAACACGGAACGTTTCCGGCTTCTTTACAGATTTTTCCTAAATATCTATGGTGACGAATTATTCTTTGAGACAGATCTGCCTGCCGGCGACCCGGATGTAGAAATTACACTCCGGACACAGGACGGCAAGGAAGACTATAAAATCACATTCTATCAGACAAGTGATCTGAACGGGATCATAGCAGTTAACGACATTCCAACTTACAAAATCCGTTCATCTTGTATTACGACAATCCAGCATAATCTGGAAATCTTTGATCATCCTGATGAAGAATTTATCCTGACATGGCAGTAATTCCCTGTCAGGTAAAAATTAAAATCAAAAACTGAAAGGGGTTTTGCACATGAAATTCATGATGTACAAGGGCTATCCTCTGGTACGCAAAGACAATGAACTGTATTATGGACACATGAATGAAGCCTATGTTGTCTATCTCAGAATCGAGAAAACGCAGAAAGAACACGGCATTATGACCGCCCAGAAAATCGAATTTTACCAGATGTCCACAAATCTGGAACAACCAAAGATCACACAGCGTGCTGAAAGAACTACACTTTATGAGGCTCTTGATGTGGCTTCCGCATGGCTGAAACGTTCCAAACCAGGCACACAGGCAAACCAAACAAACGAAAACACAAGAGGTTGATGAATATGAAAAAATTATTACTCTGCATGTCGGCAATGCTGTTTTTATTTGCCGGATGCAATGCAGAAACCGGAAATTCTCCTGATGATGCAAGTACAGCTCCTGCGGCAGAAAACAGTGCTGATTCTGTTGCAGATCCTGTTTCCGTTTCAGATGAAAATGCGATTATTATTACACTCTATCCGGAAACCGCACCGATCACATGCGAAAATTTCGAGACGCTTGTCTCTGAGGGATTCTATAATGGTCTGACATTCCACAGAGTCGTGGATGACTTTATGGCACAGGGCGGTGATCCCTCCGGCAACGGAACAGGCGGCAGTCCGAATACAATCAAGGGAGAATTTTCCTCCAACGGTGTAGAAAATAATCTGTCTCATCAGAGAGGTGTCGTTTCTATGGCAAGAAGTGCCATGAACGACAGTGCATCCAGTCAGTTCTTTATC
>CAMWOX010000009.1 GCA_947175975.1 uncultured Ruminococcus sp. | reverse complement strand
AACTATAGGGCTCGAACCTATGACCCTCTGCTTGTAAGGCAGATGCTCTCCCAGCTGAGCTAAGCTTCCACTATTTGTGTCGCATATTCGGGATTTTTATTCTTCATCCCTGCGACTATTCTAGTATAGCATAAAATATGCCGTTTGTCAAGCATTTTTTTCAAATATTTCTAGATTTGTGAAATTTAAACAATTTTAAAATCAATACTATTTTATTTTTATCCAAATTAACAAAACAATTGGGTCACACTGATCTGCAAAGCCTGATTCTCCGGATGTTCCAGATACTGATCCTGTTCTGTGATCGTTTCTCGCACCTGCCGGATTTCATCCAACATTTCACTGTCAATCAGCCCTGCAAGCCGCATGGGCGGCAGTCCATGCTGTTTGTTGCCAAAGAAATCCCCTGCTTTGCGTAACTGCAAATCAGCCTCGGCAATTGCAAATCCGTCCGTTGTACTGCACAGCAGACGCAGACGCTCCCGGCTCTCCTCCGTGACATGCTCCGTGACCAAAACACAATAGCTCTGGTGATCGGAACGTCCTACACGCCCCCGTAACTGGTGAAGCTGCGACAAGCCGAAACGGTCAGCATCCTCAATTACCATGATTGTTGCATTCGGCACATCTACACCGACTTCCACAACAGTTGTGCAGATCAGTACATCCGTTTCATGATTCCGGAACTGTCCCATAACAGTGTCTTTTTCCTGTGCGGACATCTGCCCATGCAGGATTGCAATTTTCCAGTCTTTGAGAAAATCTTTTTTGCACAATTCCGCATAAGCCGTCACAGCTTTCAGCTCCGCCGCAGAATCCTCAATCGCAGGGCATACGATATATGCCTGGTGACCTTTCTGGAGTTCCTGTTTGACAAAATTCATGGCACGATCCCGGATTTTCCCAGTGATTGCATAAGTCTTAACAGGGAGTCTGCCATTGGGCATAGCATCTAGAACGGAAATTTCCAGATCACCATAAATCACAAGACCAAGTGTTCTGGGAATCGGTGTGGCAGACATGACTAATTTATGCGGCATGCCGCCTTTTTCCGCAAGGCTGTCCCTCTGGGCGACACCGAAACGATGCTGTTCATCCGTGATAACCAGTCCTAAATTGCAGTATGTGACGGCTTTCTGGAAAACGGCATGCGTGCCAATAATGACTTTTGCTGAGCCGTCAGCGATTTTCGCATAACGCAATTTTTTCTGTTTGGGTGTAAGCGAACCAGTCAATAACACAATCTCAATTTCAAATTTTCCCAGAAAATCGCAGAATGTCTTGTAATGCTGTTCTGCAAGAATCTCCGTAGGAGCCATCAGCACACTCTGATAACCATTCTGGACGCAGAAATAACAGGCGGCAATTGCAACCGCAGTTTTGCCGCTGCCGACATCCCCTTGCAATAGCCGATTCATAGGCATATCGCCGGATAGATCCTGTGTAATTTCTGTAATTGCTTGTAACTGTGCATTTGTCAGCTGAAACGGCAAACTATCCAAAAATGGCTTTATCGAAATATCCTGCATGGGATAATCCGTTTTTACTCTGGACTGCATTTTCAGCATGTGCAGTCCCAGCTCCAATCTGAGCTGTTCCTCAAAAGCAAGCCTGTGTTTTGCCGCAACCACTTGTTCCATCGTTTCCGGCTGGTGTACATCATGAAATGCCTTTGTCAAGGAAACAATCTGATACTGATCCCGCAGTTCCAGGGAGAGCGTTTCAAAATTAACCGCATCCAGCAGTCCCAGGCATTCTTTGATATTTGTCCGGATCATGGGACTGGTCAATCCTGCTGTCTGTGGATAGACAGCTTCCAGGGGATTTTTTTCATCACTGAGAATCTTAGGATTCTGGATCATCCTGCAATTTTCATGATAAGTATCTTCCTTTATTTTACCGGACAAAATATAATCATTTCCCACAGAAAGCCCCTGGAACGTAAATCTCTGGTTAAAAATCGTAATATTAATTTTAGTATTGGCATCATCAACGGCTTCTGCCTGAAATATCTCCATACCGGATCGGGTATAGACCGGATTTTTTTTATTGGTAATTTTCACTTTGATCGTGGCAGACATACCGATTACAGTCTCCGCAACCGGAACAGGTTCTCTGTAATCCTGATAGAGCCTGGGCAGATGCCATAATAATTCATACGGCGTATGAATCCCCATTTTCTGATAGAGTGCATTCCGTTTTTTGCTGACGCTTTTCAGATCGCCGATGGGCTGAAATAGTCTCTGCATAACAACATCTCCCGAAAAAACAAGCCGTTTTCTGTGATAGTATATCCGGAAAACGGCTGAATTTTTTTAATTTATTCTACTGCAATAATATAATAATACACAGGCTGACCGCCATTCACAAGCATAACCTCTATCTTATCGCCGAAACGTTCTTGTAACTTTGTGCAGAGCTGATCTGCTGTGTCCTCTGGCACATGCTGTCCGTATGTGATGGTAATAAAACTGCTGTCATTATTCACAAGTTTCTTTGTAAGCTTAAAAGCTGCATGATTGAGATCCTTATCTGTAAAAGCCAGTTTGCCGTTATCCAGTGCCAGCACTTCACCTTTCCGGATGTTGTGCCCCTCCAGTTCAGAATCCCTTGCCGCAAACGTGATCTGTCCGGTAGAGACTTTCTCAAATGCTCTGGTCATAGCAATCCGGTTGCCCTCAACATCAAGTGCATCATCAAATGCCATCATGGCAGACAGTCCCTGCGGAATTGTCCTGGTTTGCAGGACATAGACATTCCGGTCTGCGAGACTGACAGCCTGTTCTGCCGCCATAATAATATTTTTATTATTCGGGAGTACAAATACATTCTTAGCAGGTGTTGCATGAATGGCTTTCAGAATATCATCCGTAGACGGATTCATCGTTTGACCGCCTCTGACCACACAATCTGCACCGAGTTCCCGGAACATGTTTTCTAATCCCTCACCTGTGGCAACCGCAACAAAACCGAACTGTTTTTCTGGTTCTGCTTTCACATAGGTTTCATCCTGAGCAGCATTCTGGGCAGCACGGACTCTCCCGGCATGCTGGATTCTCATATTTTCAATCTTGGGTTTGGGTTCATTCACAAACTGTCCAAATTCCAAGGCTTTCTGCAAAGCCAGTCCCGGATTATCTGTATGCACATGGACTTTGATAATTTCCTCATCATCCACAACAACCACACAGTCCCCGATTGTCTCCAGATAAGCCCTTAATTTAAATGCATCCGGACAGTCTTTTTTCTTTTCGAGCATAAATTCCGTACAGTATGTGAATTTAATCTCTTCTTCAAGATCTACTCTTCCGATCGCAGTGACTTCCTGTTTTTTCGCAACTGCTTCCACTGCCAGAACTGGAGCTTTTCCATGCATCACCGCAAGCATCTCCTCCCAGATTGTCAATAATCCTCTGCCGCCGGCATCAACGACCCCGGCTTTTCGAAGAATCTCCAGTTGCTGCGGCGTGTTGGCAAGGGCTTCTGCACCAGCACGGCAGATTTCTTTAAATACAGCAACTGCATCCGGATTCTCTCTTGCAGTAAGCTGTGCCTGCTGGGATGCGATTCTGGCAACTGTCAGAATTGTTCCCTCCGTGGGTTTCATTACGGATTTATAAGCCGCCTGCACACCGATTTCCAAAGCATTAGCGATCTCCTGTCCGTCTGCCTCTTCCAGTCCTGCAAGTCCTTTGGAAAATCCTCTGAATAAAAGCGACAGGATCACACCGGAATTACCCCTTGCACCCCGGAGCATTGCCGAAGCGGCTTTTTCAGCAACTTCTGACACACTGACAGAATCCGACAGAACATCCAGCTCCCGTTTTGCCGTATGCATCGTCATAGACATATTTGTACCTGTGTCGCCGTCCGGCACAGGATAAACATTCAATTCATCAATCATTTTCCGGTTCTGTTCAATTCTGACAGCAGCACTGCAAAGTGCATCTTTCAGAAGTTTTCCATTGATGACACTGATACTCATTCTTCAAACCCCTCCTGCTTATGGCTCTACGATCTCATCTACATAGACACGCACATGAGATACGGGAATCCTTACCGCCTCTTCGATTACAAACTCGATTTTGTGCATGAGCGCACGTACTACGACAGGAATATTCACACCATAGATCACGCACACATGAATAGAAACCACAAGTTTTCCGTTTTTTGTCATAATTTCCACTGCACTGCGTCTGCCGTCGAGCAATCTTTCAGCAATTGCAGGCTGTACAAATCCTGCAATGCCAAAACACTGCAAGACGGTTTGTTCCGTGAGCTGTCGCAGATACTGATCAGAAAAGGCTACTTTTCCGACAGGATTTTCCAGATATAACATAACTCTCATCCTTTCAGCATAATAAAATTCCAGAAATCATGATTTTATTATAGCATAGTTTTTCAGATATTACAAGTCCTAATCCAAAAAAACCTCACGTTTCCTGTTCTGCAAGCAAAAGCTGTTTCATAACAGCAAGATCAAAAATAGTAATCATCCCGTCATAATCCTGATCTGCCTGCCGCCAGTCAGCAAGTGACCCGATTCCGAGCAGCCAATCCTGCACAGCAAGCAGATCCTTCGTATCGAAAACAGAATCTGCATTCACATCTCCGGTTATTATATATTCACTCACAGGCGCATCTGTTCTGGCAAGCAGACTCATAGAACAAAGTCCCTCTCTGCCATAATACTGCACATGTCCCCATATTCCGTCAGATTTCGACACAGAAACAACTGTTCCGGCCGGAATCACATCCAGAATCCCGCTCCATGTGCCATGACCTGTCCGGAGATTAAGATCTCCCATCACTTCATAATTGCCTGTGTATTCTTCTGTGCAGGCATCTGCAATCACGGCATTGCACCGCAGGACACCTTGCCAACAGCCATAATTACTATCATACCAGTAGTTCCCGACAGAGATTTCCTTGCCGTTCTGGTCACCACCCTGTGAATAACCATAATTCTGATGTGCGGCAACTGTTTTATAATTTCCTAAAAAAATTTCAGCATGTCCATTAGAAAGCAGAATATCTCCTCGTTCGAGCCATTCTGTATTGGATAAGGCATGGCTTCCCCGTGGAATCCATGTAAAATCTCCGGCTGTCAGATTGGCTCTGAGATTTTTTGTACTGCTCGCATCCCCTGTCGGGATGCCGGCATAGCGTAATGCAGAAATGATAAACGAAGAGCAGTCATAATCCGGATTCCCCCAACGATTGACCTGACTATAACCGTGGGAATCATCATTTGCGGTCATAACCGCCCACTGCAAGGCAGATTCCATTTGTTCCGGAGCGGCACTTGCTTGTATTTCTGCCATTGCCAAACAGAATAAGCATACTGCAAGCAGGATAACAAACATCACAAGTTTTATTTTACTGCAAATATTCAAGAATTTTGCGATCATCTGAGAAAACTTCATTTCTACAATCCTTTCTTGTCTTCACAACAAAAAAGCCTTTTCTGAATCTCAAAAAAGGCTTTTTTCGTTTCATTAATTACGCCCGAACAATTCGCTTAACTTATCTTTGAATGTCTTGCGTTTGGTATAATTTTTCTCTCCGAGAGAATCTTCAAATGCTTTGAGCAGCTCCTCTTGTTTTTTAGACAGGCTTTTCGGTACTTCAATATTTAATTTCACATACTGATCCCCTCTGCCGTCTCTCTGGATTCTCTGAATGCCCTTGCCTTTCAGGCGGTGCTTTGTACCGGGCTGTGTACCTTTCGGAACAGTCAGTGTGACATTGCCGTCAATTGTCGGTACTTGAATTTCATCACCGAGTACTGCCTGTGTAAATGTAATCGGAATTTCGCAACTCACATCAAAGCCATTTCTCACAAAAATCGGATGCGGACGCACTGTCACATTCACATTCAGATTGCCGTTCGGGCCACCATTAATGCCGGAGTCTCCCTCACCGGAAACCCGGAGTGTCTGCCCGTCATCAATGCCCGCCGGAATATTGATAGATACTTTTTTCTGCACACGCATTCTTCCCATACCATGGCATTTTGCACAGGGATTCTTGATAATTGTTCCTTTCCCGCCACATTTACTGCAAGGTCTGGAAGAAGAAATCGTACCCATAAACGTCTGCTGTGTCACTCTGACTGCACCACGTCCCTGACAGTCCGGACAAGTCTCCGGTGCAGTTCCTGCCGCACAGCCTGAGCCGTTGCAGGCATCACATCTTTCCTGATGTGTGATCTGAATTTCCTGGGAAGTGCCTTTGCAGGCATCCATAAAACTGATGTTAACACTTGTTGTAATATCCTTGCCACGTCTGGCGGCATTTGCGGAACTGCCGCTGCTGCGGAATCCACTTCCGCCGCCGAAAATATTACCGAACATACCTTCAAGAATATCACTCATATCACCGCTGTATCCGCCTGTGAAGCCACCGAAGCCGCCCATGCCGCCGCCTTCCAGACCACCGTGACCGAACTGGTCATAACGCTGACGCTTTTCTGCGTCTGACAGCACAGCATATGCTTCATTGATTTCTTTCATCTTTTCTTCGCATGCATCTGCTCTGTCGGGATGAAGATCAGGATGATTTTCCCTTGCCATCTTGCGATATGCTTTTTTGATTTCATCCTCACTTGCACCTTTCTGGATACCCAGAATTTCATAATAATCACGTTTTTCAGCCATATTTCTCCGTCGGAACGGCACTCCTTTCTATCCAGCGACAGGGCGGATTACTCCGCCCCGGCTATTTTATCAATTCTTGAATTATGCTTCTGTGAAATCCGCATCAATGACATCATCATTGCCGGAAGGTTCTGCTTCTGTGAAGCCGCCTGCCATGCTTGGATCTACACCAGCCCCCATGCCTGCTGCACCGGACTGCTGGTAGATCTTAGAACCAGCTTCCATTAATACTTTCTGGAGTTCATCCATCTTGGTCTTCATAGCAGCTGTATCATTGGCATCAATTGCAGCCTGCAACTCAGAAGATTTTGCACGGACAGCATCCTGATCCGCCTGTGCCATCTTATCGCCCAGTTCTTTCAAAGTACCCTCACACTGGAGAATCATATTCTCAGCGTTATTCTTTGTATCGACTTCATCACGGCGTTTCTTGTCTTCTTCCGCATAAGCCTCTGCCTCTTTGACAGCCTTATTAATATCTTCCTCGGACATATTCGTAGAAGCTGTGATGGAAATATTCTGTTCTTTGCCAGTACCCTGGTCTTTTGCTGTTACATGCACAATACCATTTCTGTCAATATCAAACGTCACTTCAATTCTTGGTACACCACGCATTGCCGGAGCGATACCGTCCAGACGGAATGTGCCGAGCTGTTTATTATCTCTTGCAAACTGTCTCTCACCCTGAAGGACATTAATATCCACAGCCGGCTGATTATCCGCATAAGTGGAGAATACTTCAGATTTTTTTGTCGGGATTGTTGTATTTCTGGGAATCATGACAGTGCAGACACCGCCTGCTGTTTCAATACCCAGGGACAGGGGTGTGACATCCAGGAGCATTAAGCCTTCTTTGACATCACCGCCGAGTACACCGCCCTGCAATGCCGCACCGAGTGCCACGCATTCGTCCGGATTGATACCCTTGAACGGATCTTTTCCGATCAGTTTCTTGACAGCATCCTGAACAGCAGGGATTCTGGAAGAACCGCCGACCATGAGAACTTTATCCAGCTCGGATGCACGCAGACCGCTGTCAGACAATGCCTGGCGGACAGGTTCCATAGTAGCCTGTACCAGATCTGCTGTCAGTTCGTTGAACTTTGCCTGTGTCAATGTCAGATTCAGATGCTTCGGGCCATTGGCATCCGCAGTAATAAACGGCAGATTGATATTTGTAGTCGGTGTAGCAGACAATTCGATCTTCGCAGCTTCTGCAGCATCTTTCAGTCTCTGCATGACCATTCTGTCCTGGGACAGATCAATCCCCTGTTCTTTCCGGAACTCGTCAACCATCCAGTTAATAATTCTCTGATCGAAATCATCACCGCCCAGGCGATTATTACCAGCCGTAGCAACAACCTGCTGATAGCCCTCGCCCATCTCGATAATAGAAACGTCAAACGTACCGCCGCCGAGGTCATAAACCATGACTTTCTGATCGTCTTCTTTATCAATACCATAAGACAAAGCAGCAGCTGTCGGCTCGTTGATAATTCTCTTGACAACAAGTCCTGCAATCTGTCCTGCATCCTTAGTTGCCTGTCTCTGTGCATCTGTAAAATATGCCGGCACTGTGATAACAGCCTCGTTGACAGTCTCACCTAAATAAGCCTCTGCATCGGATTTCAGTTTCTGCAAAATCATTGCAGAAATTTCCTGCGGTGTATATTTCTTGCCATCAATATCAACTTTATAATCTGAACCCATGTGACGCTTGATTGAGGAAATTGTCTTATCCGGATTTGTAATTGCCTGGTTCTTTGCGACTTTACCAATCAGACGCTCACCGGTCTTGGAAAATGCGACAACAGATGGTGTTGTTCTTGCGCCCTCTGCATTAGCGATCACAACAGCATTGCCGCCCTCTACAACTGCTACACAGGAATTAGTCGTTCCCAAGTCAATACCAATAATTTTGCCCATAAAAAACGCATCCTTTCATGCTTATTATTTATTATTTCTATGCTCAGCCCGCTACAGCCACCATCGCCGGACGGATCAATCTGTCCTGGAGCATATAGCCTTTCTGGAATACTTCACAGACTGTATTCTCCGGAAATTCTTCACTGGCATCTTCTTTCTTGATTGCCTGGTGTACATTTGGATCAAATGCTGCACCGAGAGCCGGAATCTCTGATACACCCAGTTTTTCAAGAAATCCCCGGAACTGATCCAGAATCATGACCATGCCTTTGTGATACTCTTCATCCTGACAGGGTGCATCCACAGCACGCTCAAAGTTATCTACAACCGGCAGCAACTGTTCCACGCATTTTGCCGTAGCATCGCCGTAAATGGCAAGCTTTTCTTTTTCTGTTCTTCTGCGGAAATTCTCATAATCAGCCAGCAGTCTAAAATATCTGTCTTTTTCTGCTTCCAGTTCGTCAGATGTTTCAATCGCATCCAATTCATCGGCGGCATTGTCCAGATGTTCTGTTTCTGTATTTTCAGAAACTTCCTGCTCCTGCATTTCCTGAGTCTCCTGATTTTCATTTTTGTTATTCGTGGGACTCATCCCCTTTCTGAAATAATTTCTTAAATTTTCCAACTTACTTTTCATCTTCTTCATCCGGTTTTATCTCTCCAGTCCGTTCAGACTGTTCAGACTGCTCCGAAATCAGGTCTGTAATTTTCTGTGAAAAATACTCAATATATGGAATCACTTTTGCGTAATCCAGTCTCATCGGACCAATCACGCCAAGAGAACCGACATTCTTCCTGCCCTTACGATATTTAGAAACAATCATACTGGAATTGCCGATCACAAAATTATTTTTATCCTTGCCGAACACCACTCGAATGCCGCTGAAAGAATCATCCATCAGCTGAATCAGCTCGTCTTTGTGTTCGATAAACCGCACAACTTCCATCTTGTCTAAATCTTCGTAAGAAAATAAATGCTTCTCGCCTTTGCATAACAACGCATGCTGTCTCAGATCCTTGTACAACTCAAATACACCCTGCACAAGCGGTGCCAGACTCATCATATAAGCACTCATTGCCGCTGTCAGATTTTCCATCAGTTCATCCGACAGATCCGAAACGGAAATTCCCTCCAGATGTTCTGACAAATAGCCGGAGAACCAATGCAGCTGTTCATTTGTGAGGTCAAACTCCAGACGGCAGGCTTTATTTTTGATACTGCCTCCGGAAGTAATTAATAAAATCACATAGACACGCTTGCCTGTGGGAATCACTTCCACTTTGGAGATCACAGAGAACTGCGGGGAAAAATCCGAAACAACAGCCGCACACTGTGTCAGTTCTGCCAGTGCTGTGGTTGCATTCTGGATCAGCAGCTCTTCGCTCATACTCCCATGAACGGCAAGCATATCATCCAGTCTTGCACACTCTTCTTCCGGAAGACATGCAGGGGACATCAGCTCATCAATATAAAGCCGGTAACCCTGGATCGTCGGTACTCTTCCTGCGGATGTATGCGGCTGTTCGAGATAGCCGAGCTGTTCGAGAACTGCCATATCATTGCGGACAGTGGCAGCAGAAACATGAATTTCCGGCAGGGATGCAATCATTTTTGATCCGACAGGTTCACCGGTTCTGACATAGAACTCCACAACGGCAGCGAGTATTTTCAGCTTCCGTTCATTCATTGCAATTCACACCCTTGCTCTTGATAGAAAGGATCAAATTCATCTTCTGCATATTTTAGCACTCTCAATCTTTGAGTGCTAAGTTTAGTGTACCACGATTTCTGCAAAAAGTCAAGTGTCTTTCCGATTTTCAGCAGTTTTGATAAATTTTATTTTGAATTTTCTATATTTTTATCTAAAAATATTCCCCTGCCGGAGCAGGGGAATTTCTGAAAAAACTCAGTTAATAATTGCACGCTCTGTTTCTTTGTCAAACAGGTGAATCCTGTTGGCATCCAGAGCAACTTTGATCGTATCGCCGGATCTTGCCGTAGAACTCGGAGAAACTCTTGCTGTCAGGGAATTTCCTGCACAAGTCAGATACAGATAAGTCTCTGCACCCATCATTTCTGTGATTTCTACTTCGCAGTCCACAATACCGGTTGTTGCGGTACTCAGATACATCGGCTCATCATGAACACTCTCCGGACGGATGCCGAGTGTGACTTCACGATTGACATATTTCGCCAAATCCGGACTTGCCTTTGCTTCCGGAACAACGATCTCATACTGTGTACCTCTGCCGGATTTACTGTCAGCAGAACCGAATTTCACAACATACTGCCCGGATGCATTTCTTTCCAGTGCAGCATCAATAAAGTTCATTTGAGGAGATCCTAAGAATCCTGCCACGAATTTATTGACCGGTCTCTCATATAACACCTGAGGTGTATCCACTTGCTGGATGAAACCGTCTTTCATAACAACGATTCTGTCGCCCATGGTCATAGCCTCAGTCTGGTCATGCGTTACATAGATAAACGTTGTGCCGAGCTTTTTATGCAGCTTGGAAATTTCTGTTCTCATCTGCGCACGGAGCTTTGCATCCAAGTTGGACAGCGGCTCGTCGAGCAGGAACACTTTCGGGGAACGTACAATTGCACGGCCGAGTGCCACACGCTGGCACTGACCACCGGACATAGCTTTCGGCTTTCTGTCAAGCAGATGTGTCAGATCCAGGATTCTTGCGGCTTCCATTACTTTTCTTTCAATTTCCTCTTTCGGCACTTTACGCAGCTTCAGACCGAATGCCATATTATCAAATACAGTCATATGCGGATAAAGCGCATAGTTCTGGAACACCATCGCAATATCTCTGTCTTTCGGGGCAACGTCATTGACTAATCTGTCGCCGATGTAAAGCTCGCCCTCTGAGATTTCTTCCAGACCTGCTACCATACGAAGTGTGGTAGACTTACCGCAGCCGGAAGGTCCTACCAGGATAATAAATTCTTTGTCCCTGATCTCAAGATTGACATCCGTAACAGCGACATAGCCGCCCGGATACTTCTTGTAGATACCTTTGAGTGATAAACCAGCCATTTATTCAGATCCTCCATTTACAAAAAAATTTTTTTCAGATAAAGCCGCCTATGTAAAAAACATGCAAAAAAATGCTCAAAACTTACATAAAAACCGCCGGTCAATACCTGCCTATTATTATCATAACAAATTCTGAAACATTTTTCAATTCGCTGATTACCTAAACTTAGGGGCTTGCATTTATAGAATATGACGAAAAATTTTTCAAAATCTGTTCACAGATCACCTGAAAGCTTTGTGCTTTCAACATTACTGCAAGATCTTTGTGCAGAATTTCCAAATATGCTCCAGAGCGCAAATTTTCGGGCAGAATCAGTCCGCCGATGGCTACCCTGTGCAGAGATTCCACATGATTACCAAGACTTGCAAACATTCTTTTTACCTGGTGATATTTGCCCTCATGCAGGCAGATCAGCACATAGGAATCCGGAAATGCCTGTGCCTGTGCCGGAAGACAATGCGTCTGATCCGAAAGAACAATCCCCTTAGAGAGTGCCTGTATATCCTGATCCCGAATCGGATCACGCAGGCGCACAAGATAATATTTCGGAACGTGCTTTTTGGGTGCAAGCATCTCATGTGCAAGCTGCCCGTCATCCGTGAGCAGAACAAGCCCCGTGCTGTCAAGATCCAGTCTGCCGGCAGGAAATAATCCTTTGATTCTAAGGGATTCCGGAATCAGATCCAGGACTGTCCTGTGTGATCTATCTTCCGTAGCACAGAGATAACCAACAGGCTTATTCAGAATCAGATAGACATGTGAACCGCTCTGAATCTGTTTTCCCAGGCATGTGACAATCTGAGAATCTGGATCAATCTTCCGGCTGCCATCACATTCTGTGACAGCATCCACCCGGACTGCACCTTTCCGGAGCAGATTTTTCACTTCATTCCGGGAATAACTGCTTCTGTTTGCCAGAAATTTATCCAGTCTGATTTCAGCCATTGTCGCAACACTCCAGTATTCTAAACTCGTCCTGCTGTGCATAAATTAAATTATAATCTACAACAGGAGCGTGATTGTTATCAAAAAATATTCGAAATATCTCCTGATTTTGATCCCGGCGGTATTCTGTGTTATTGTCCTATTTCTGAACCAGAAACAGAAAGCACCCGCACAACAGATCCGTGCTGTCACGGAATTTGACCGGAGCGCATGGCTGCTGACACAGGGATGGCAAGGGAAACTGCAAAGCTCCAGGGCTGTGGTGATTCCGTACGCTGATTCCGAAAATCCTGATCAGAACTATCAGAATTATATTCAGCTCCAGGCACAGCAGAATCTCCCCTTTACGGACTACGCCGGCACAAATGGCATTCTTTATACATATGCACTGAAAGACTCCGGACTCTATGCAGAATTATTGACAGCAGATGGCATTCTTGTCGGCGCACAATGCTACTATCCGGGAGCAGACAGCGAAACGCTTGACATGCAGGGAAATCCGATTCCGGACAACCAATTACCGGAAAGCTTCAAATAATCTGCCGATCAATGGGATTCTTCTTGCTCTGCCCTGGCAAGCACTGATCAATAAGAGCAGGAATGCCGCAAATCCTGCTGCACCGACAAGCAGTCCCAGCAATCCGGCAACAATCCCACCAATCACCGGGATAAAACTTAGGACTGTTCCCAGAATACCATGAGCAACATTCAATGCAACATTGACGACAAGCAGGAGCAGTCCCTGGTTAGCACAGAACTTTCCATAAGAAGAACCCTGAGAGGCTATCAACGGAAGCCAGAACAAAATTGGGATGCTTGCAAAAACCGCAACGGCTTTGTTCGACTGCATATCCGCTGGATCAAAATAATCTGTTTCATCCTCCGGGTGAAAAATCTGTTGGATAATGTCATCACTATTCATAAAAAACACCTCTCCAAAAACTCTGAGAAAATTACTTCTCATTCTGCAATGCCACAATTGCCGCCATGAAGCTTGCGGCATCCTTAAAATCCTTGTACACTGACGCAAACCGGATGTAAGCAATTTCGTCCAGATGCTTGAGATGTTCGAGTACCAGAGAACCGATCCTGTCAGAACTCATCTGGCTGTTCCAGCTGTCAACATAACTCGACTCGACTTCATCAGCGATTGCATTGACCTGTGCAATCGTAACAGGACGTTTTTTCGTTGCATGATAAATACCACTCATGAGCTTATTTCTGTCATAAGGCTCAAATGACCCATCACGCTTAATAACAATCCGCATTGGTTGTTCAACAACCTCGTATGTCGTGAAACGCTTGCCGCATTTGAGGCATTCTCTTCTGCGGCGTTTCCGATCGTCAGACGGTCGGGAGTCAATAACTTTTGACTCCTCATAACTGCAATATGGACATTTCATCAGGAAACTCCTCTGCTTTGCATACTATTTTTCTAAAAATAACTCTATTTTTTACAGAATATATTTATTATAACAGAAACAGGAAATTTTGTCAATGCAGAAATTTCACAATAATTCCAGTCTCTGCATCTTATTTTTGCATGTTTTTTATATTTTTCTCAATTCCCGAAATCATTCTTGCCAGCATTCTATAATTACTCACCAGATCTGAAATTCCCCGGAAATTCTCCCGGTACAGCTCCAGCATCACGGATGCATCCGGATGATACTGTGAAAGATGCTCCAGGAAATTCCGGATTGTAAACTCTCCTGCACCGAGCATAAGACAATCTGCTTTCGGATCATGTATTCTATGATCGCTCATATGAACATGACACACATGCCGTCCGAGTGTATGAAGCATCTGGATAGGATTTTCTCCGGCACGGACAGCCTGTTTCACATCCAGGACAAAATTAGCATCCTCTCCAAGTATTTTAATCATCTCCCGCAGAAACTGGAGCGAACCGCTCTGACAGCGTTCTACATTTTCCTGTGCAACTGTAATGCCAAATTCTTTGCCGAGCTGGACAAGTCTGACAAAACGTTCGCAGTAATATTCCACGGGAACGGCACAGACTCTGAAATTTCCATGCAGGACAAAAATTTCTGCACCCAGAAGATTCATTGCTTCAAAATGCTTTTTATAATATTCCAGCATATCCGTCATACGACGTTCATATCTGGAGAAGAGCATCATGGGTTCTATTGGACATGCAAACGGATGCAGACTTTTGCAAGTCGTGCCGTAACGTTTCATAATATCCGCCAGATTCCGGATAAATGGCTTACGCAGTTCACTGTCGGTATTAATAAAAATTTCGACATGAAAAATGCCATTGACTACCAGATTATACAATGCCTCTTCGGTTAGATCCGGATAGAGACAAGCAGTAGAGACACCCGCCTGCATGAAAATTCCTCCCTGAAACTATTTTTTGTTTTTGTTATGTTTCCTGAAAAATTTTTGATAAAACCAAACGACTGTTGCGGTTGCTTGGAGCAATTCGAGAATTGCAATGATCAGCTTCATTTTAAAAATAAATTTCCTGATTTTTGATTTTTTCTTTCGCAATGCAATCACCTCTTAATTTCATTAATGATCCAGAAAAATTTCCGTAACATCTACAAACAATTCCAACATATCTGTTACAAAATCCAGAATACTCCAGATTTTTTCATGCTTTTTCACTTGTTTCATAAATTATGCCCTCATAGTTCAAAAAACGCCCGTCTGTTTCAGAGCCAGACAGGCGTTTCTTATTTTCGGACTGAAAATTAACCAATCACTCTGACACGGATCACACCGTCAATTGCCTTGACAGCTTCTGCATCCACGTCTCCTGCAAGGATTGTGTAGCCAAATCCGCCCTTTGTGCCAGTTGCCTTTGCATCAGCGGCAATGCCGGACAGATCTGCATCTGCTTTATGCAGAACAGTTGTTTTCTTTCCTGCTGCATCCAGAGATACATTCGGATAGTTTACAGAGTTCTGAATATTGCCGTTTTCAATATAATCAATCAGTTCATTTGCTGCCATGATTGCACAGTTATCCTCGGATTCCGCAGTGGATGCACCCAGATGCGGAATTGCAACGATACCATCCACATTGACTGTGTCAGCATTCGGGAAGTCTGTTACATAGCAAGCGACCTTGCCAGTCTCCAGAGCTATCTTGAGATCTGCATCATTGACGAGTTCGCCTCTTGCAAAATTCAGGATTTTGACACCGTCTTTCATCTGTGCAATTGTTTCAGCGTTCACAAATCCCTTGGTATCTGCATTGAACGGCACATGAATCGTCAGATAATCTGCTTCAGCGTAAACTTCTTCTTTGGTAGCAACTACTTTACAGCAATCTGCAATTTCCTGTGCAGCCGCTTCACTCAAGAACGGATCCGTGCCGACAACGGACATACCAAGAGCAGATGCTGCTTTTGCCACTTTCCGACCGATTGCACCGAGTCCGATAATACCGAGTGTCTTACCTGTGATTTCACAGCCGCCGAACTGGCTCTTGCCTTTTTCTACCTGTGCAGCAACGTTTGCTTCTTCTGTGTCTTTCAGATCAGCCGCCCACTGCACAGCCTTTGTCACTTTACGGGATGCAAGAAGCAATCCAGCAACAACTAATTCCTTAACAGCGTTTGCATTCGCACCGGGAGAATTGAACACGACAATGCCCTGTTCAGCACATTTGTCAACCGGGATATTATTTGTACCTGCACCGGCACGACCAATAGCAAGCAGTTCTTCACCGAATGCCATATCATGCATTTTTGCAGAACGAACCAGGATACCTGCCGGATTCTCTACATCACTGCCGACTGTATAATTTGCCTTGTCGAACAGATCTGTGCCGCAGGCAGCAATCTTATTCAGAGTTAAAATATTGTACATTGGAAAAATCCTCCTACAATCAAGCAAATTTTAATTACTTGTTCTCAGCCTCAAATTTCTTCATAAATTCTACAAGTGCCTGTACGCCCTCAATCGGCATTGCATTGTAGATAGATGCTCTCATACCGCCAACAGTTCTGTGACCTTTGAGATTCTCAAAGCCAGCAGCTTTTGCTTCTGCCACGAATTTTGCATCCAGATCTGCATTGCCTGTCACAAACGGCACATTCATGAGAGAACGATCTTTCTTTTCAACAGTACCCTTGAAGAGTTCGCTCTGATCCAGATAATCATAGAGAATTGCAGCCTTCTTCTCGTTGAGTGCTTTCATAGCCTCCAGACCGCCCATCTTCTTGAGCCACTTGAATACTTTACCGCAGATATAAATACCATAGCAAGGCGGTGTATTATACAGAGAATCTGCGTCTGCCTGTGTCTTCCAGTTCAGCATAGTAGGTGTATTTTCCACAGCCGGAGTTTCCGGAATCAGGTCTTCTCTTGCGATCACGATAACAACACCAGCAGGGCCAACGTTTTTCTGAACGCCGCCATAGATCACACCATACTTGGAAACATCCACCGGCTCGGACAGGAAGCAGGAAGAAACGTCTGCAACGAGTTCCACACCTTTTGTATTCGGCAGTTCCTTATAAACTGTACCATAGATCGTATTATTCTGGCAGATATACACATAATCCATGTCTTCTGTGATCGGCAGATCTGTGCAGTCCGGAATATAAGAGAATGTCTTATCCGCAGAAGATGCCAGTTCTACAGCTTCGCCGTATTTCTTGGCTTCCTGGTAAGCTTTTTTTGCCCACTGACCAGTAATGATATAGCCAGCCTTGCCTTTTTTCATCAGGTTCATCGGAACAGCAGCAAACTGCTGGGATGCACCACCCTGGAGGAACATTACTTTATAATTATCTGGAATGCCCATCAGATCTCTGAGATCCTGTTCTGCGTCTTTGATGATTTTATCAAAAGCCTTGGAACGATGGGACATTTCCATCACAGACATACCAGTACCCTGGTAATCAAGCATTTCTTCTGCTGCTTCTTTGAGAACCTCTTCTGGCAGGACAGCAGGACCTGCACTAAAATTATAAACTCTGCTCATTGGAATCAACCTCCGAAATTATTTTTTTAAGAAACTGTAAGCCCTGACACAGGCTTAACAATCTGACAGTATTTATTATACTATTTTTTTCCGCACAAGTCAAGGGTTTCTTTGAGATTCTTTGCAGAACAAGCCTTATTTTGTAAAATATGCTGTAAACGGACAACTGTCTTTTAGTGAAATACACCAGTAACTTTGTGAAAAATTTATCAAAGATATATTTTAATTCACTTTTTTAGCAATTGCCGGAACTTTACTCACAACATAAGCAACAATGACAGTGACAATGATTTCCGGAATCATGTACAAGCCATTATAAAAAACAGAATAGATCACAGCCAGACTTGCACCGGAAAAATTCTCTACAATTTCTGCACCAATCGCATAGAAACCATCCTGCGTAAAAAACCACTCTGCCCATGCACCAAAAAATACAGCACCCGAAATAATATGCACAATATATCTGAATAACAAAGCAATGATTGTACCAAGACACAAAGCAGGTGTTGATTTTAGTTTACTGCGGAATATCCCACCAAATCCAAGAACTGTATAGGCAATGACATAATCAAACAAAACAATTCCAATACCTGCCCAGATTGCATAATCTTCCGGCACGAAAAAACCCTTGACAGTTCCAAATCCTGTTGCCATTTGTAACAAGCCATAAATGAAACCGGAAAACAAGCCCCATTTCACGCCATGCCGATAAGAAATTAAAACAATCGGCAGCATACTGGCAATTGTAATACCACCCCCAAAAGGCAACTGATACGGCTGAATGACAGACAGCACAGTTGCAATTGCCAACAAAATTCCTGTTTCCACCATTCTAAGCGTTTTTACATGATGCAACGCAACAGATGTACTCATACGAAAATTACCTCGCTTTGAAAAATATTATTAATACAAAAACAGAGACACCCTGTTTCCAGAATGTCTCCGTCATCATCAAATTCAAATTTCAAATCTTGACTTCCTACGACAGCATTATCTGTATCAGGTGAAAGGGTCGAAATTTTTAAAATTTCCTCTCAGCCTGATCTACAAGCTCCCCTGCACGAATATTTGAAATATAGGATATTATCTTAATTTTGCACCACATGGGAATTTATCATCTACAAACTGCACCGCAATGCTCCCATCTGGGAGATCGCTTGCACAGATCATGCCACAGCTCTCCACACCGCAGAGCTTTGCAGGTTTCAGATTTGCAATCAGGATAATTTTCTTGTTGATTAAATCCTCCGGCTTGTAGTATTCCGCAATGCCGGATACAACCTGTCTGCCGCCCATGCCGTCATCAAGCTGTAATTTTAATAATTTCTTGGATTTCTTGACTTTCTCCGCAGAAATTACTTTTGCTACCCGCAGATCAATCTTGGCAAAATCCTCAATCTGGATCTGATCCGCCAGAGGTTCAGGCTGATATGCCGGAGCTGGTTGATTCTGTGCAATGATCTGATTCAGTTCTTCAATTTCTTTTTCCGCATCAATCCGGGGGAATAACATATCACCCTTATGGACTGTGACAGTTACCGGGAGAACGTTAAATTTTGCTGCATTCTCATAAGTTACATGTTCGGATTCTGCACCGATCTGTTTCCAGACTTCCGGCATTGTAGTAGGCATGAACGAACTCAGGAGCGTAGAAATGATCCGGATGCTTTCAAGCAGATTATATAATACACTGGCAAGCCGGGCTTTCTGGGATGCATCCTTGCCAAGTACCCAGGGTGCTGTCTCATCAATATATTTATTCGCCCGGTCAACGAGCTTAAAAATCTCCGTCAGTGCAAGATTGATCTGTGTATTGTCAATATAAGCATCTACTTCCTGACGGATTCCGCAAGCGAGCGTGATTAATTCCTGGTCGATTTCCTCCGCCTGACGCTCTTCCGGAATCGTTCCACCGAAATATTTCTGCACCATGGCAACCGTCCGGGAAACCAGATTGCCCAGACCATTTGCCAGATCTGTATTAATTCTCTGGATCATGATTTCATTCGAGAAAGAACTGTCAGAACCAAGTGCCATTTCTCGCAGAATATGATACCGGATCGCATCCGGAATGTAACGCTCACCAAGAACAAACGGATCAACGACATTCCCCAGCGATTTACTCATCTTCTGTCCGTTGAATGTAATCCATCCATGGACAGCCAGATGCTTCGGCAGAGGCAGCTCCAAAGCCATCAGCATCGCAGGCCAGATGATCGCATGAAACCGCATAATATCTTTTGCGACCATATGCACATCCGCAGGCCAGAATTTATTAAAATCCTGATATGTCTGGTTCTCATAGCCCAATGCAGAAATATAATTCGATAAGGCATCAATCCAGACATAGACAACATGCTTTTCATCAAATGTGACTGGGATTCCCCATGTGAAAGAAGTCCTGGAAACGCAGAGATCTTCCAGTCCGCACTTGATAAAATTATTGACCAGTTCTGTTGCACGGGTGCGTGGCTGCAAATAATCCGTATTCAGCAACAGATCTTCAATTCTGTCTGCAAACGAAGACATTCTGAAGAAATAGGCTTCTTCCTCAGCATCAATCACATCACGACCGCAGTCCGGGCATTTACCGTCTTTGAGCTGGGATGCCGTCCAGAAACTCTCACAAGGTGTGCAGTATTTTCCTGTATACTTGCCCTTATAAATATAGCCCTTATCGTATAATTTTTTGAAAATTTTCTGAACAGATTCCACATGATAATCATCTGTTGTCCGGATATATCTGTCATAGCTGATATTCATATAAGACCAGAGTTTCTGGAATACAGCCACGATTTCATCCACGTATTCTTTCGGTGTGATGCCTTTTTCTTTGGCTTTCTGTTCGATTTTGAGACCATGTTCGTCAGTACCTGTCAGGAACATCACATCATGTCCCTGCATTCTTCTGTATCTTGCAACAGAATCGCAGGCAACTGTTGTATAACAGTGTCCGATATGGGGATTCCCTGACGGATAATAAATCGGCGTCGTAATATAAAACTTTGACAATCCAAAGCCCTCCTGTCTGAAATTTAATTAATTTAATTAATTTTATTCTTCTGCATCATCCGCATCAGAATCAACTTCCTGTTCCGGTTCTATGACAGTTTTCTGATCTACAATCGTAATACCGCCGTCTGTCCAGCTGATATAGCCGTTCCTTACCCAGTCATCTGCATCCGTACTCCAGACATGTGGTTTCTCTGCAAGAGACATTGCCTGATATTTAATTCCATAGCTGTCACCGACAGCTGCATCTTCCGGAATAATCACTTCCAGTTTCAATAGATTTCCAATATCATCCAGAATATCTGCCCCAGCACTCCATGCTGTCCACATGAAATTCTCTTCTTCATTGATCGAATAATAGACAGAATAATCCAGCTTGCGATTGTCTGCGGTGTATTTGCAGCGTTCATCTACAAGAACACCCCACTCAGCATAGCTGATGCCGGAATTTTCATCAATTGTAATCATTACCGGGACAACATAATCCTGTGCTTTGAGTTCATCAAGTGTAACTTCTACACTTTCCACTGTCACATGAATATCGCTTGTACCATCGGATTTTGTCTGATTCTGAGGAATTTTCTCCACGCTGTTCTCTGTCAGAACCGGGGTTGTAATTTCTTCCACTTCGCCGTCATCAACCACAGCATCCTGTGTGCTGACGGGACTGTCTGCGCTGGAATCCGACTGGGGTTCTTCCTGTTTCTTGCACCCTGTCAGTGCCATCACACAAACACAACCTGTCAGAACAGACAATACTTTAGAGAATTTCAAAAATTTCATAAATACGACTCCTTTCCAGATAACAATGCTGTATTATAATTTCTCAAACCGCATGGAAATATCAAAACACTGCACAGAATGTGTCAGCGCACCGAGAGAAATAATATCCACACCGGTTTTTGCAATTTCTGCAATATTTTCTTCTGTGACATTACCGGATGCTTCTAATAATGCCCTGCCGGCTGTGATTGCGACAGCTTTCTGCATCTCTTCGCAGGACATATTATCCAGCATGATAATCTCACAGCGGCAGTCCAATGCCTCCTGCAATTCTTCCAGATTCCGGACTTCTACTTCAATTTTGGTCATGTGACCGATCTTTTCCCGGAGTGCCGTCACAGCAGGTGTAATTCCTCCGTAGACATCAATATGATTATCTTTGAGCATTGCGCCCTCTGACAAATTATATCTGTGATTTTTACCGCCGCCAATCATGACAGCGTATTTCTGTAATCTTCTTAATCCCGGAAGTGTTTTTCTGGTATCGGTGATCTGTGCTTTTGTCCCGGCAACTAATTCCACACAGTGATTGGTTACCGTGGCAATCCCAGAGAGATGCTGTAAAATATTCAGTGCTGTACGTTCACCTTTGAGCAGTGTTTTAGAATCGCCTGTCATAGTAGCGATCCTGTCGCCTTTCCGGATCTTATCACCGTCTTTGTAATCGGCTTTGAAATCCACGTTTCCGCCTACGAGTGCAAATACCCTCTGTGCAATTTCCAAACCACAGATTACACCATCTGCCTTTGCGATATAATAGGCACTGCTTGTGTGACCATCCGGCAGTAAATAATCCGTTGTCACATCCACATAGTGAATATCCTCCTCCAGGGCATTAATAATCACAGAATCAATATAGCTTTGCAGTAGCTGCATATTAAACTCCTTTCTCTTCGACAAGTGCCTCATTGAGGATCAGAAATGCAATCGTCGCCGTGGCACGTGCCTCTACATAATCCGCATTGATCAGATATTTTCCATCTTCGAGCTGATGCAGGATTTCACAGACTTTGCTAAAATTCTCTTGCGTTTTTTCCGCATTGGGGATCACAAAATAACTCTCTTGCAGGATATGCCGGAGCTGTGTACGGATACCATGCGGAACAGATTCTTTCCGGTTCTCATAATCAAACACAAACTCGTCCCATTCTTCAGAATTTTCACAATTTTCCAGTTTCCTTTTAATATCCTGTGCGGCATGGCGTGAAAATACCAGTGCCTCCAGAAGTGAATTACTTGCCAGACGATTATTACCGTGTACGCCTGTATTAGAGCATTCCCCGCAGGCATATAAATTTTCTACTCTGGTTCTAGAATCACAATCCACCTGAATACCGCCCATCAGATAATGCTGACACGGATAGATCGGTATTCTGTCTTTTGTCATGTCGTAGCCCTGTTTCAGCAAATTCTGATAGATCATCGGGAATCTGTTCCGGACTTCTTCCGGATTTTTATGCGTAATATCCAGATAAAATTCATCAGAACCAGTTCTCCGGCTTTCCAGGACAATCGCATTGGACACCACATCACGAGGCGCAAGTTCGAGTCTGTCATCATAACGCTGCATGAATCTTTCACCGTGGCAGTTTAATAAATAAGCACCCTCACCACGGACGGCTTCTGAAATCAGAAAGCATTCTCTTGTATGCCGATTATTGAACGCTGTCGGATGAAACTGAATCAGACTCAGCCCCCGGATCATTGCTCCCATATTGCAGGCAAACATGATCCCATCACCTGTGGCAATGGCAGAATTTGTTGTAAATTCATAGACCCTGCCGATACCACCCGTTGCCAGAATCAGGAATTGACTATGCACAGTTCTGTATTGTGCATCATGGAGCGTGAGTGCCGAAAAGCCGGTCTTTGTTTTCTTCACATCACACAGAAGCGTATTTTCCCGGATTTCCACATTCGGAAGCGTCTGCACATGTGCCAATAGTTTCTCAGCAATCTCCCGACCCGTTGCATCCTTATGATGAAAAATTCTTCGCCGGCTGTGACCGCCCTCCAGTGTCCGATGATAATCACCGTTTTCCAGCTTATCAAAATCCACACCGAGCGAAATAATCTTTGCAATATCCTGCGCCGCTTCTTCGACTAACATATGCACAGTCTTATGATTATTCTGAAACCCTCCTGCAATATATGTGTCATTCTCATGCAAGGAAGTCTTATCCTCTGGCGAGTTATAAACTCCGGCAATACCGCCCTGTGCCAGGGCAGTATTGCAAAGTGCAAGCTCTCTTTTGGATAGTAATAAGATCTTTGCCGTTTCCGGCAGATTGATAGCGGCATACAAACCGGCAGCACCTGTGCCGGCGATGATCACATCATAGTGATTTTCATAATTATCCTGCATTCCGGAACATCTCCTTAATTCTCAAACACAACAGGCTGGATCTGCCAGATTTCTTCGGCATATTCCCGGATTGTCCTGTCAGAACTGAATTTTCCGGCATGACAGATATTATGCCATTGCTTTTTTGCAAATGCCATTCTGTCAGCCTGATAATCCTGCAAAGCTTTGATCTTTGTGTCGCAATAATCCTGGAAATCTCCCAGAACATAGTAATGATCCGGCTCATGCCAGCTTGCCCCCTCGGTGAGAGCATCATATAATTC
>CAMWOX010000008.1 GCA_947175975.1 uncultured Ruminococcus sp. | reverse complement strand
CCCTCCGAAAACGTCTCTGTGAGCCTGCCAGAGGCTTTAAAATTAATAATATTTCTGAAAATTCTGGATTTTCCAAAGCAGATTATACAGAAACTCTTGACAAAATTATAAAATTATGCTATAATTGGTCTATGTAATTCTAATATTTGATGCTGTTTTTCAGATTTTCCACTCCGTGTGGAAGAATTTTTTGAAAACAGGTCAAAATTTGTAATCTGAAAAAGCCAGATTTCTTAATCTGGCAGAAACGGAGTTGACATGAGTAAGCAAGAACTTGAAATAGCAAAAAATCCAGAAATTTCGGATTCTGTGAAGGATATGCAGGAATATGGCGCAGAACAGATCCAGGTACTGCCAGGTCTTGAACCCGTCCGGCAAGTTCCGGCAATGTATATCGGCTCAACAAGTCTCGATGGTCTGCATCATCTGGTCTATGAAATCGTTGATAATGCGATTGATGAAGCACTTGCCGGATTCTGTACAGAAATTTCTGTGGAAATCCTGCCGGATAATATCATCCGGATTACCGACAACGGACGTGGCATTCCTACAGGATTACATCCCACGGAGGGCATTTCTGCTGCAACGATTGTGTACACGGTACTCCATGCAGGCGGTAAATTCGGCGGCGGTGGCTATAAAGTTTCCGGTGGTCTGCACGGTGTGGGTGCATCTGTTGTAAATGCCCTTTCAGAATGGCTTGAACTGACTGTCTGTGATGGAAAGAACATTCACTTCCAGAGATTTGAACGTGGAAAATATTCAGAAGATCTGAAAATAATCGGCGAAACTGAAAAAACCGGGACAAGCGTCATGTTCAAGGCAGATCAGGAAATTTTCGAGACGACAGAATATGATTTTGAAGTTTTATTAAAACGCATGAGGGAACACGCTTTTCTCAATGCAGGACTGAAAATCAATATTTCTGATACCAGAAATCCGGATGAGATTCTGGAAAAAAATTTATGCTACGAGGGTGGTGTCCGACAGTTTGTGGAGCATATTCACAGAACAAAAGGCTATGAAACTGTTGGGGATGTGATTTATATATCCGGCAGACAGGAGGATTCTTTTGCGGAAATCGCCCTGCAATACAACGATAGCTATAATAATTTAATATTATCTTTTGCAAATAATATTCACACAAAAGACGGCGGTACGCATGAAACCGGATTCAAGAATGCTGTGACGAAAGTTCTCAACGATTACGGAAAACAGTTCAATTTTCTGAAAGAGAACGAGAAACTTTCCGGGGATGATACTCGGGAGGGGCTGACAGCAATTGTTTCTGTGAAACTGACGGCGAGAGAGTTTGAAGGACAGACCAAGGGAAGATTAAACAGTCCTGAAGTGAAGCCGTTTATTGAAAAACTTGTGCAGGAGAAGCTCATGATTTATTTTGAACAGAATCCTGCTATTGCAAAAGAAATTTTGGATAAATGTTTAGCCGCAAGACGTGCCAGAGAGGCGGCAAAAGCGGCTCGTGAAACGGCACGACGTAAGACAGCAATGGAAAGTGCATCCCTGCCGGGAAAACTGGCAGACTGTTCAGAACATGGTGTTGCCAATACGGAAATTTATATCGTGGAGGGTGATTCTGCCGGCGGATCTGCAAAAGGCGGACGTGATCGGCGTTATCAGGCAATTTTGCCATTGTGGGGCAAGATGCTCAACGTGGAGAAAGCCCGGATTGACCGGGTTTATGGTAATGATAAATTAATGCCGGTTGTAACAGCTTTAGGTACTGGAATTGGCGAAGATTTCAATCTGGAAAAACTGCGTTATGATAAAATTATTATTATGGCAGATGCCGATGTGGATGGGTGTCATATCCGGACGCTGTTATTGACATTTTTCTTCCGGTATATGCGTCCGCTGATTGAGAATGGCAATGTGTATATCGCACAGCCGCCGTTATACCGTGTGGCAAGAGGCAAAAAGATTTACTATGCATTCACGGATGCTGAGCGTGATAAATATATCGCAGAACTGGCAGATGCAAGCGGCAATTCTTCCAAAGTTGCTGTACAGCGTTACAAAGGCTTGGGCGAAATGGACAGTGAACAGCTCTGGGAAACAACCATGAATCCGGAGACAAGAACCATTCTGAAAGTCACGCTGGAAGATGCTGTGAAAGCCGATGAGATTATTACAATCCTGATGGGTGACAAAGTCCTGCCCCGAAAGGATTATATCGAGAAATATGCCAAGACAGTGCATAATCTGGATATTTGAGATATTTTAATTTTTCTGAATTTTTTTCTTAGTGAGGATAGATCATCATGAATCGGCAGGAAGATTCCGGCATTTTATTGCAGAAATGTTATCAGATTCCCTATGAGTTATTTAAAACAGCATTCACGGCTTTTCAGAAAAGATTTGTTTATCCCAGAAATTATATTATTATTGCTGTTCTGGGCATTGTGTGTATGATCTATGCATACTTCGTGGTCACGGGATCGAATTCTGACAGACCCTTATACTGCATTGTGATTCTGTGTGCGCTTATGATGATGGCATTTCAGATTTATAATCCTAAGAAAATCCGAAAGAATTTATTGCTTGCCGTGCGTGAGATCGAAGACGACCGGTACAAGCTGACGATATATCCGGAATATCTCGAAATCGGGACTATTCTGCCGCCGGAAGAAACAGATCCGGCACAGAAATCTGATCCGGATCTGGATGATCTGTTTGATGATATTCCCGAAGAAAATTTCTCCGGTACGAGAATTTATTATAATAAAAATCTGCGGGTACAGGAATATGATGCATTTTTTATGATTTATCAGCAGAAAACGATGTTCTATGTTGTACCGAAAGCAGCTTTTTCCGAAGAGGAACTCGAAATCATGAGAGTTCATTTTGCACAGAAACTGGATAAAAATTTTAGTGAATATTAATAAAATAGAAATCTATTATTTTTGTTCTGGAAAGGTGAAATATTTTTTATGAGTTTGCAGGAAAATCAAGAAAACTTAAATCCCGACTCCGGTACACAACAGGGGGCTGTCCCGAAAGTTATTCCTGTTGATGTTGCGGATGAAATGCATGATTCTTTCCTGGCATATGCCATGTCGGTAATTATTGCAAGAGCTTTGCCGGATGTACGGGATGGTCTGAAACCTGTTCACAGGAGAATTATTTATACACTGCACGAGAACGGACTCACACCGGATCAGCCTTATAGAAAATGCGCTGATACGGTCGGATCTGTCCTGGGTCGCTACCATCCGCATGGTGATGCTTCTGTCTATGATGCACTTGTCAGATTGGCACAGGATTTTTCGCTGCGATATCCGCTCATTGACGGTCACGGCAATTTCGGCTCGATTGACGGCGATCCGCCTGCGGCTTATCGTTATACAGAATCAAAGATGGCGAAGTTAAGCCTGGAAATGGTGGCTGATATTCAGAAAAATACAGTTGATTTCGGCATGAACTATGATGACAGACTCAAAGAGCCTGTTGTTTTGCCGTCCAGATTCCCGAATGTCTTAGTCAACGGCTCTGTGGGAATTGCTGTGGGTATGGCGACAAATATCCCCACACATAATCTCGGTGAAGTCATTGACGGTGTGAATCTGTTGATACAGAATCCGGACTGTACGCTGGATGATCTCATGGAATGCATCAAAGGTCCGGACTTCCCGACAGGCGGCATTATTATGGGCAAATCCGGCATCCGTTCAGCCTATGCAACTGGAAAAGGCAAGATTATTGTCCGTGCTAAGACTTCGATTGAAGAAAACAAAGGCAGACAGCAGATTATTGTTCATGAACTGCCCTATATGGTCAATAAAGCAAGACTTGTAGAGCATATCGCTGAACTGATCAAAGAAAAGCGCATTGATGGTGCATCTTTTGTCCGGGATGAATCCGGCAGAGACGGTATGCGTATTGTAATCGGACTCCGGAAAGATGCGATTGCCAATGTTGTATTGAATAAATTATTTTCTTATACGCAGTTACAGGATACTTGTGGTGTGAATATGCTCGTGCTTGTCGGCGGCGCACCAAAAGTACTAAGTCTGAAAGAAATTCTGGAGCATTATCTGGCATTTCAGGTGGATGTTATCACCCGTCGTGTGAGATTCGATCTCGAAAAAGCCCTGAAAAGAGCGCATTTGTTGCAGGGATTTTTATTGGCAACGGATTATATTGATGAAGTTATTGCGATTTTGCGCAGTGCCAAGAACATTCCTGATGGCAAGGAAAAATTAATCACACGATTTGCGGAAATTGATATGACAGCATTATTGGAACGTGAGGACTATGATCTTTCTGGTCTGCATTTGCCACATAATACCGGACTTTCGGAAGAACAGGCGGATGCAATCGTACAAATGCGTTTAGGTGCATTGACAGGAATGGAACGTCAGAAGATCATGGACGAATTGTTCGGCTTGTGTGAGAAAATTTCTGGTTTTGAGGAAACTCTGGAAAGCAGACAGAAAGTTTATGAGATTATTTCTCAGGAAATGGACGAAATCCGGAAAAAATTCAATGATCCCAGAAGAACGGAGATTACTGCTGTCAGTGGCGAAGTGGATATTGAAGAATTAATCGAAATTGAAGACTGTGTTGTCACTTATACGAATAATGGCTATATCAAGCGTATGGCTCTGGATGCTTATAAAATCCAGAAACGTGGCGGTCGTGGTGTCCAGGGTATGAAACAGCGTGAGGAAGATTTTGTTTCTGAGATGTTTATCTGTTCCACGCATGATAATATTTTATTTATTACAAATAAAGGCTATATGCATAAATTAAAATGCTATGAGATTCCGGACGGTTCAAAAGCTTCCAGGGGATTCCATTTTGCGAATTTACTGCAATTGCAGGAAGGCGAAAAGATCACGGCAATGTTACGGACAAGAACATTTGATACAGATGATTTTGTCACGATGGTAACTAAGCATGGACAGATCAAGCGTACACCGTTATCAGCATACAGGAATATCCGCAAAAAAGGTCTGATTGCAATCAGTCTCAGCGATGGTGACGAAATTGCAGGTGTCCGTATGACAGATGGATCTAATCAATTACTGATTGCGACCAAAAACGGCATGGCACTCCGGCTGGAAGAAGAAAAAATCCGTCCATTATCAAGATCTGCACAGGGTGTGAAAGCGATTACACTTCATGAGGATGATGAAGTCATCTCTATGGCGAGAATCCGTGATGGTGCAAGTGTCCTGACAGTATCTAAGAACGGCTACGGCAAGCGTACGGCTTTGGAAGAATACAGAATCCAGGGCAGAGGCGGCTATGGTATCAAGAATTATCCGGTTGATAAAACAGGGGATACTGTCTGCGGGATCAAAGTCGTTGATGAAGATGATGATATTATTTTAATTTCTACTGAGGGAATTATCATTCGGATTCCAGCAAGTGAAATCCGGATCATGGGCAGAATCTCAAAAGGCGTCCGTGTTATGAAAGTTTCAGATGCCAATGAAGTCGTTGCATTTACCAGAGCAGAGCATGATAATTCTGAAACAGAAACAGAATCAGATCAGAAACAGGTATGACCAGCCGGAAAGAATGCATTAAAATAACCGGTCTTGTCCGGTCTGTCCGGATTCTGCATCTCTCGGATGTGCATTTCAGCAGACATATTTCCCGTGAGAAAGCACAGAAAATGACATCTGAAATTCTCAGAATTACAGATTTCTGCACACAACCTGCCTTGCATGTCATTGCTGTGACAGGCGATCTAGTTTCAAGAACACTTGGCGAGAACACTCTTGCAGATGCGTTGGAGTTATTAACCAAACTCCGACGTATTGCGCCAGTGATCTATTCTCTAGGCAATCATGAAACGGATCTGCCGGAGGATCAGCTTTCTGAATTTCTGAGAAACTGCCGGAAATCCGGTGTTCTGGTACTTGATAATATTTCTGTCATGCTCCGGGATGTTCTGTTCACAGGGCTGACACTTCCTAAGGAAGTTTATAAAAACCAGAATCGCTATGCCAATCTGACACCAGTTACAAGGGATCTGGTGAGTGCCTGCATAGGAAACTGTGTTGCCCATCCCTGTGTCTTGCTGGCACATTCGCCGATGGGATTTGAAGCCTATGCACAGTGGGGTGCAGATCTGGTATTATCCGGACATGTTCATGGAGGTATCGTAAGAATGCCGGGAATCGGCGGTATGCTTTCGCCGGAACGGCGGCTTTTCCCGAAATACACAAAAGGCATGTATCTTTCGCAGGATATTCCTGAGTGCTGTATGAATGTTTCTGCCGGAATCGGCAAGCTCCGGGTGAATAATCCGTCTGAAATTGTCTGTATTGATCTGATCCCCTGAATGTTTGCTATTATTGGAGGTGTATTCGTTGTTTCTGGAATTTCCTGATTTTGTATTATCCATGATGCAGAAGCTTTCAGCAAAGGGTTTTGAAGCCTATCTGGTCGGCGGATGTGTCCGGGATGCTGTACTGGGTATGATCCCGCATGATTATGATATTGCAACGAATGCCCGACCCGAACAGATTATAGATCTCTTCGGCTCTGAAAACTGTTCGGAATATGGCAGGGCATTTGGTACGGTCTGTGTGCATGATGCGGATCATCATTCTGCGGAGATCACAACTTACAGAACGGAAACGGATTACAGAGATTTCCGGCATCCGGCACAGGTATTCTTTGCGGATCATATCCGGGAGGATCTGTGCAGACGGGATTTTACCTGCAATGCAATGGCATGGTGTCCGGAAACCGGCTTGTTGGATCTCTATCATGGCAGGGAAGATCTGGAGCAGAATATCCTGCGTTGTGTAGGTGTTCCCTCTGCAAGATTCCGGGAAGATGCTCTCCGGATTCTCCGGGCAATGCGTTTCTGTGCCAAATTGTACTTAAAACCTGAAATTTTAACACATTCTGCGATGCTTGCGGGGGCATTCCGGCTGCAATCTATTTCTGCGGAACGGGTTTTTTCAGAATTATGTAATATGCTTCTGGGAGAAAATATCACAGAAGTTTTATTGGCTTATCCGGATATTCTCAGCGTCTGGATTCCGGAAATCATGCCTTGTATTGCATTTTCGCAGCATACCAGGCATCATGATTTCACAGTGTGGGAACACACAGCAAGAGCGGTTGGAAATGCACCGCAGGATCTTACAATCCGGATGACAATGCTCCTGCATGATCTGGCAAAACCAGGATGTTATAAAATGGATGCCGAGGGCGGACATTTCAAGACACATGCAGAAAAAGGTGCAGTGATGGCAGACCGGATTCTGACTCGTCTCAAAGCTGATAATCACATGCGGAAACAAGTTTCCAGATTGATTTATTATCACAGAAGAACACCGGCATCTCTGCCAGAAGTCAGAAAAACAATCTCTCAGATCGGTTATGCAGATTTTGCACTGTTATTAAAAATTTTTGAAACAGACCGGATTTCCAAATTGAGAAGTCAGCCGGAATCCGGCGAAAAAATCCGGAAAGCAGAAAAATTCATGCAGACCTGTCAGGAACAGAAATTATGCTGTTCCCTGAAAGAATTAGCTATTAATGGACATGATATAGCAGATCTGGGATTCCGGGGTGAAGAAATTAAATTTATGTTGCAAAAAGCCCTGGATATCGTAATCTCTGAAAAATATCCTAATCAGAAAGAAATATTGCTAGATTTTGCAAAAAACATCCGGGAGGAATCGTCTTTATGATTTACCTTGTGGAGGATGACGACAGCATCCGGGAACTGGTGACTTACACGCTCAGCAGTGCCGGGATGGAGGCAAAAGGCTTTGCGAAGCCGTCTCTTTTCTGGGAAGTTCTTGCACAGAAACAGCCGGATCTGATTTTATTAGATATTATGCTCCCGGAAGAAGATGGTCTCTCGATTCTGAGAAAACTGAGATTACAGCCGGAAACAAGCGGGATTCCGGTTATGATGCTGACAGCAAAAGCCAGTGAATACGAAAAAGTAATCGGACTAGATGCGGGTGCAGATGATTATCTCCCCAAGCCGTTCGGCATGATGGAACTGATTGCAAGAGTGCGTGCGCTTCTGCGGAGAGTCCAGAAGCCTGAACCGGAACAGAGTGCTTACACTTTAGGAGTTCTTTATGTCAGTCCGGAAAAGCATATTGTACAGGTGAATCATAGAAATATTAATCTGACATTCAAAGAATTTGAAATGCTTTGCTTGTTATTAAAAAACAAGGATATTGTGCTGACCAGAGAACAGTTTCTGAATAATGTCTGGGGGTATCATTTCGACGGCGAGAATCGGACTGTTGATGTTCATATCCGGACACTCCGGCAGAAACTCGGCGAGGCAGGCGGTTATATCCGGACGATCCGGGGAGTAGGATATAAAATCCAGGAAAATTCTGATCCGGGGAGCTGTCCGGAATGAGATCAGAACTGACAAAGCATATTTTCACTGCTTGTATGGTTGTGTTTCTCATGAGTTTCGGACTGATTCTTTATGTGATGAATACTTATTTAGCACAGAGAAATCTTGCGGAATTGCAGGACAAAGCACTATTTTTTTTAGCTGTGACAGAAAAAAACGGCTGGGAGTCGCTTTCTGGGGCAGAGATCGGAAATTACAACAGAATTACTGTGATTGCACCAGATGGCAATGTCTTGTATGATTCTGCGTTTCCGGCAAAACAGCTCCCGAATCATAGTGACCGTCTGGAATTTCGGGATGCGCTCCGGAATGGGCAGGGCTTTTCAGAACGCTATTCAGAATCTCTCCTGAAAAAAACGCTTAATTATGCTGTCAAATCTAAAGATAGTAATATGATTCTGCGTGTTTCAGCAGAGCGAGATACTGTCTGGATGTTGCTGATCCGGATGCTGAGTCCTATGCTGACGATTGTGTTTCTGATGGTGATTTTATCTGTATTGCTGGCATTTTTCAGCACAAAAAAAATCATGAAGCCGATTAATCAGCTTGACCCCGAAAATCCCGATGACCGAAATATCTATGATGAGATGAAACCGTTTGTCCGACGGTTAATTCTTCAAAATCAGCAGATCCACAGACAGATGGATCAGCTCCAGGAAGAACATAAAAAACAGGATACAATCCGCAGAGAATTTACAGCAAATGTATCCCATGAGCTGAAAACACCTCTGACTTCGATTTCAGGCTTTGCGGAAATTATTCGTGATGGTTATGTCCAGGAAAAAGATATTTCTCATTTTGCGGATAATATTCATAAAGAAGCACAGCGTATGATTGTCCTGGTGAATGATATTCTGAAATTATCCAGACTGGAAAGCGGCAGTTTGGAGATCGGGAATGAACGGGAAAAGATTGATCTGTTTGCAGTCTGCCGGAGCATTCAGGAACGACTTGCGCTTAGTGCCGGAAAGCAGGGTGTCATGATCTCTTGTGAGGGCGAAGAGATCATGATTATGGGCATTCCGAATATACTGGATGAGATTATTTATAATATCTGTGATAATGCGATTAAATATAATCAGCCGGGGGGATTTGTGAAAATTCTTGTCCGGAAACAGGATGCAGAAGCAATGGTAGCTATCACAGATAATGGCATCGGCATCCCGGAACAGGATCAGGAACGTATTTTTGAGCGTTTCTATCGTGTGAACAAGAGCCATTCTAAAGAAGTCGGCGGTACAGGACTGGGTCTGTCCATTGTCAAGCACGGCATGGCGCTGCATCATGCAAGGATCACACTCGAAAGCAAAGAATGTGAGGGAACTTGTGTCAGATTGTATTTTCCAGGTTGAGTATATTTTTTGAAAAAAGGGCAAAGATTTCAGGAGAATGAAAAAATAAAATGAAAAAGAAGTTACAGAAATTATTAATTTGCTTGGGTTCAATTGCTGTAATTTTGATAAGCATTTATTTTATGTTGTCATATATTGTTTTCAGACAATTTTTCAAAGATAAATATTCATTTACAGATACAGAAATATCAATCATCGCTGAAAAAATAGATATTGACTCTGAAGAATTACAATCCATTAAAAGGATGAGACATGCACACGGCAGAGATAATGTATATATTATCTATTCCATATTGAATAGTAATGAATCTCTTGAAAAGAATTATCAATTCACAAGTTCTGATAAAACAGTGAAGATATATATTAATAAAAACGACTATAATATTTTTTGTGAACTTACTGAAAATGATTCTTCTTACAATGCAATGTTTTATATAGATGCATATGAATATGATAAGTCTTTTCATGATATAATGGAATAAAATTTATTTTGTGCTTGACAAATTTTTGCCTTTTCTGTATAATAGAAGTAATGCATCTTCTCTCTGAGTTTTTTAACTCCCTTGCAGAGAAGATATTTTTTTGCGGAGGTGCTTTTTATGATTCAGATTTTCAATACATTGACAAACCAGAAAGAGGAATTTCAGACAATCACACCGAACCAGGCAAATATCTATGTCTGTGGTCCGACGGTCTATAATTATATTCATATTGGGAACGCAAGACCTGTCTGTGTGTTTGATGTATTCCGGAGATTCCTGGAATACAGAGGCTATCAGGTCAGATTTGTGCAGAATTACACAGATGTCAATGATAAGATCATCAAGCAGGCAGGGCTTGAGGAGACTACACCGGAAGAATGCGCTGAAAAATATATCCGGGAATACCAGAAAGATGCGACAGGGCTGAATGTCCTCCCGGCTACGGTACATCCCAGAGTATCAGAATATATGGATAAGATTATTGCTTTTATCCAGAAACTGATTGACAACGGCTATGCATACCAGGTGGAGAATGATGTGTATTACAGGACACGGAAATTTGCAGATTATGGCAAATTGTCCAATCAGTCACTGGATGATCTGCAAGCTGGTGCAAGAGTAGAAATCAATGATCTGAAAGAAGATGCACTGGATTTTGCACTCTGGAAAGGCTGTCCCGATACAGAACAGCATTGGGATTCTCCTTGGGGATCTGGTCGTCCAGGATGGCATATTGAATGTTCCTGCATGGCGAAAGACTGCCTGGGGGATACGATTGACCTGCACTGTGGGGGTCATGATCTGATTTTTCCGCATCATGAGAATGAGATCGCACAGTCTGAAGCGGCAAATGGTGTAGAATTTTCCCATTACTGGATGCATAATGGGCATATCAATGTGGATCATAAAAAAATGTCCAAATCCCTTGGAAATTTCTTTCTTGTCCGGGAAGTCGCAGAACAATATGGCTATGAAGTGATCCGTTATCTGATGATTCAGGCACAGTACAGAGCACCTATGAATTACAGCACGGAGCTGTTGGAATCCTGTAAGGCATCTCTGGATAGATTATATGAATGCCGTGCTACAATGCGCAGATCCATTACACAGGCACAATCTGGAGAGAATAAGGCACAGGAAGTATTTGAAAATTATAAAAATCAGTTTATTGCAGCACTGGAAGATGATCTAAATACAGCGGATGCGTTATCCGCAGTGTTTGAACTTGTCCGGGAATTGAATATTATGGCGGCAGATTCGCATACTTCCAAAGAACAGCTGCAAGCCGGACTGGATCAGTTTGAGGAACTCACTTCCGTGCTGGGACTGCTTTATGAACGGAAAGACACAGAAACCATTCCGGCACAGATCCTGGAACTGGTGGAACAGAGGGCGCAGGCAAGAAAGAATAAGAATTTTGCGGAGGCTGACAGAATCCGTGAGGAAATCCGGAATTTGGGATATGCTGTGAAAGAAACTCGTCAGGGTGTCGAGATCACGAAATTATGAGAAAAATCCAGAATACCAAAAGTAAAACGCTCTCCAGACTGGGAATTTTCTTGATTGGCATGTCTGTCATCAGTTTTATTATTTTCTATGTTGTTACAATGATTTCCAATCAGGGGTATCACTATATTGATATAGATACGCTGGAATTTGTTCAGGATCAAGAAATTCCTGAGAATGCACCTGTTGCGGTGATTGATACATCCCTGGGGGAAATCCGAGCGGTACTCTATCCGGAATATGCTCCAGAAACCGTCAGCCAGTTTATCACGCTCGCCGAAAGCGGCTATTATGACAATACTTATGTGTTTGAAGCTAAGAATGATGTCTATTTCGCCGCAGGCAGTATTGATAATCTCGGATCACTTCCGGAGAATACACCAGAGTCGCAGGAACGGCTTCCGCAGGAGCTGCACCAAAATCTGTGGACATTCCGGGGAGCTTTGTGTGCAGTGAATACTGCATCAGATACCAGTTTTACCAAACGACTTTTCAAGACAGAAACTTACTACACCGGCAGCCGTTTCATGCTCTTAAATTCTGTGGATTTTTCTGATCCGGAATTTCTGGAGCAGTTCCGGGAAGCATCCGGCAGTGAGGAACTTGCCGATTTGTTTATCGAAAAAGGCGGTGTGCCGAATTTCGCCCAGCAGATGACGGTCTTCGGGCAGGTCTATCAGGGATTTGATGTCATTCAGGAAATTTGCGCCGCACAGTTGCAGGAAGAGAATACACAGGGCTACACACCGCCGGCGGAAGATATTCTGATCCGTTCTGTCCGGATTTCTGAGTATATCTCTGAAAATTCATAATATTTTTATCAATATTATATTAATATTTGATTTTCCTGGAGAATATTATTATCAAATTTTCTGAATACTGGATAAATTCTGTTTTTAGACTTTACAAATCCCGGATTATGTTGTATAATAATAATATTATACAGTCAGAAGAAACTATCGAAAGTATCGCCCAGAGCCAGAAAGTGTGAGTGTAGAATCATTATGATAGCTGTCAGATTCGCTGATAAGAAAAAAAATACAGAACAGGATTCAGACTGGAATCAGATGCGCAATATCAGCAGAGCGCAGATCAGAGGAGAGAAGAACGTGGAGAAATTTGTGATCAACGGCGGGCATCCGCTGAAAGGAGAAATCTTGGTCAGCGGTGCGAAAAATTCCGCAGTCGCTATTCTTCCGGCAGCCCTGCTGCTGGATGTGCCTTGTATGATTGAAAATGTACCGGATATCAGTGATGTGAAAATCTGCTTGAAAGTCCTGAAAGGTCTTGGTGCAGAAGTCAAAGCATTGGGAAATGATACTTACTGGATTTCCTGCCGGAATGTCACGGATTATTATGTGCCTTATAAAGAAGCAAAGAAAATGCGTGCATCTTATTATTTTCTGGGTGCATTGCTCGGCAGATGCCACAATGCCAGGGCTGCCATGCCCGGCGGCTGTCCGCTCGGTGCAAGACCCATTGACCAGCATCTGAAAGCATTTGAGATTCTGGGAGCGAAACAACTGATTGAAGACCAGCAGTCTGATATTGTGGAACTGCATGCTGACCGGCTTCATGGCGGCAGAATCAGTATGGATGTTGTCTCCGTTGGTGCAACGATGAATGCCATTCTTGCCGCTGTCAAAGCACCTGGTATTACGATCATAGAGAATGCTGCCAAAGAACCGCATATTGTGGATCTGGCTAACTTCCTGAATTATATGGGCGCACATATCAAGGGCGCAGGTACGGATGTAATTAAAATCCAGGGTGTAGAGAAGCTCATGGGCAATGCCGGGGAGGGTTCTCAGGATGTAGCTTATCGCTATGCAGTTGTGCCAGATCAGATCGAAGCCGGAACGTTCATGATTGCTGCTGCTGCAACACGAGGAGACGTGCTGATTAAAGGTGTGATTCCGAAGCATCTGGAAGCAATTTCTGCAAAACTCCGTGACTGTGGTGTGACAGTAGAAGAGCTTGACGATGAAGAGGCTGTTAGAGTCTGTGCCAGTGCCGATTCCAAACTGACAGCAACCAATATTAAAACAGAACCTTATCCGGGTTATCCGACAGACATGCAGCCACAGATGGCGACATTCCTCACAATTGCCGAGGGAGAAAGCAGTATCATAGAAAATGTCTGGGAGGATCGTTTCCGATATGTGAATGAACTGCGTAAGATGGGTGCTGAAATTGATATTACACAGAATGGTGCAATTGTTCGGGGTGGCAGTGGTCTGAGCGGTGCAAGTGTCAATGCTTGTGATCTCCGGGCGGGTGCGGCTATGATCATTGCCGGCTTGATGGCAGATGGCTGTACGGAAATTACCGAGATTCAGCATATTGAGCGTGGTTATGCAGATATTGCGGCAAAGCTCCGTGGAATTGGTGCAGATATGAAAAAAGTCTGAAATAATCAGGATTAAGACTAAACTAAAAATCAAGATAAAGAAGTGATTTCCGGATGGCAAAATTTTATCCGCTGTTCAGCTCCAGTCAGGGGAATGCGTCCTATATTGGCACAAATCAAGCCGGCATTCTGATTGATGCCGGTGCAAGCTGTAAAAAAATCCTGAATGCATTATCCTGTAATGAGATCAAACTAGCATGTATTCAGGGTGTTTTTATCACACATACACACAGCGATCATATCAAAGGCTTAAAAACGCTTGTGAGTAAATTAAATATCCCCGTCTACGGATCAGGTGAGACACTGGAATTTCTGGAAAACAGTAAAGAGAAATATCTTCCTGTGGATGCAGAACTGATTGCAATCAATCTTTATGATAATCAGTATATTTCCTGTGGAAACTGTGAAGTCATGCCGTTTCCGACTATGCATGATGTATCGGGGAGCTGCGGTTATAAAATACATACAAATGATGACAAATATTGTGCAGTCTGCACGGATCTGGGAGTTGTGACCGATACAGTCCATGATGCACTTACAGGATGTGACATGGTTCTGTTGGAATCCAATTATGAGCCGGATTTATTGTGGCAGGGTGCATATCCTATAGATCTCAAACGTCGGATCAGTTCAGATCATGGGCATTTATCCAATCAGGACTGTGCGGAATTTTCGGATTATCTGATTCGTTCCGGAACAACAAGATTATTATTGGGGCATTTAAGTCCGCATAATAATACACCGGAGCTTGCCGCCGGATCAATTGTGAATACGCTCACAGAATTTAAACCGGATTCTGATTATTTACTGGGCGTTGCACCTGTTGAAACGTCAGGCGGAGCTGTTATATTTTAGTTTTTTTATCTGTTCACAGGAGTACAAGCTATGAAAAATAAATTCTTTTCTGTATTAGCAGTATTGGCAGTTATCGTATGTTCGCCGTCAGTTCAGATTTTTTCCAGTGCCATTTCTATTGGTGATCTGAATGATGATGGTGTTGTGAATGCACAGGATGCCTCACTGGTTCTGAGCAAGGCGGCAGAACTCGGCGCAGGAATTATCACTGTGACAGAAGAAGATCTTGCTGTCATGGATGTTAACCAGGATCAGTCTGTCAATGCACAGGATGCCAATTTGCTGTTGAATTATACTTCTTTGAAAGGTGCAGGCGCACAACAGTTGGATTTTACGGACTATATTATACAACGTCAGGCAGATCCCGTTTTTTATGGCACGCAAACGCTCGTAACAATGGGGACTTCTCTTGCAGAATCTTTTGGTACAGAGGCGAAGTGGGGAGACTATCGCCCGGTTCTGGTAACTTCTCCGACGGAATTGGAAGCTTTCTGCACAAAAGTGCTGACAGAAGATGGAATATTCAACCGACTAAATGTACTCGCCTATTCAAGTGGCACGACACTGGAAGAGAGTGTAGCAGAATATAATGACACTTTTTTTGCAGAAAAAGATCTCCTTATACTGGCAATTGCAGATGGTTCTATGAGTTTGCAGTGGATTGCAGAAGACATCTATATGGATGAAACCGGTGTTTTGACAGTAACTGGTAAGAAATACTGTCCAGGAGTTGAAGACTGCTCCGTTGCTTCTTACCTGGTGTTTGTGGAAACAAGCAAAGCCGTAGAATTTGCTTCCTCCATTCAGGCGGAATTTACAGAAGTCCAGACAGATCTATTATTCTGATATAGGTGATTTCATGCTGATTCAGCTATTGACTGTGGGCAAACAGAAAGAAGCGCATCTGATTGCCGCACAGGAATTGTATACAAAAAGATTAACACCGTTCTGTAAGTTTCAGTTTACACAGCTCCCGGCTGTGAGACTTCCAGAACGTCCTTCGCAGAAAGAAATTGAAAAATCTCTTGCACTCGAAGCCGAGTCTATTCAAAAATATCAGAAAGGCTTGCTGGTTGCTCTGTGCATTGAGGGGGAACAGTTCTCCAGTGAGAAGTTTTCTAGATTTCTGACTCAGGAAATTCCTCTCCGGGACAGTGCTGTTACATTTGTAATCGGCAGTTCATTCGGACTGCATGATCGCATCAAGCAGGCAGCATTTCAAAGAATATCCATGTCAGAAATGACATTTCCCCATGCACTGGCATCTGTCATGCTTCTGGAGCAGATTTACAGGGCATACCAGATTGAAAGGCATACAGGTTATCATAAGTAACAAAATTTTCTTAATATTCTGGAAGGAGAGTATTTATGTCTGAAATTACAAAACACACAAATCCCAAATCCGAAAAATCTATCACAAAAGCCATGAATATCAGCTATGAAGTGGGTGAAAATCTTTATCTGAATGTTACAAACAAGTGTCCTTGTGACTGTCTGTTCTGCATCCGCAGAAATGATGAGGGTGCATATGGTTCTGAGACGCTCTGGCTTGCACATGAGCCGTCACTGGAAGAAATGAAAGAAAATCTCAGCAAGCGGGATATGACAAAATACAAGGAAGTTGTATTCTGTGGCTATGGTGAACCGCTGATGCGTCTGGATTTTGTCTGCGAACTTGCAAAATATCTCAAAGAAACTTATCCCGGCATTGTCCTGCGAGTGGATTCTAACGGACTGGCGGATCTGTACAATCCGAATGAGACCACAAAGCAGAGTATGGATGCTGCTAGTAAGCTTTCAGGACTTGTGGATAAAGTTTCCGTCAGTATGAATGCACCAAATGCACAGATCTATCATATGGTTACTAGACCGGCAGGTTTTCCGGCAGAGGCTTATCCTACTATGCTGAATTTTGCAAAACGCTGTCAGCTTTTGGGGATTGATGTCTGTTTCACGCTGGTAGATGTCATTAATCATTCTGATATACAGGAAGCAAAAAATGTGGCATACGATTTGGGAATCCCATTGCATGTCAGAGAACATATCAAAAAATGAAATCCGGAACCCCTCTGTGTAAGCAGAGGTGGTTCTGTTTTCACAAAAGTGAACAAAAAAATCTGTTAAATTTTTACTTCTGTTTATAGAAAAAATTTCTTGACATTTCCAGAAAATAGTGATATACTATCATTAATGGGAGAAATCTTCTTTCCATTAAAATTTATATTAACAAGGGATGATTTCTATGAAAAAAACAATAATATCTCTTACAGCATTTCTCTTGGCAGCAGTCAATATGGCTGGTATTTCTTCTTCGGCATATGTGCCGCCTGATAGAAAATTCAGTGAAGATACTAGATTTGTCACCTATGATGGTCTGGAATATGCAATCGAGGGTGATTGTGCAAAAATCATTGGTGCAACAGACACATCCGTTGTGTCTGTCACCATTCCTGCTGAAATTGAGGGTCTACCTGTTGATGTTGATTATTTTTATTTCAATTGTTTTCAGGATTGCCCAAATCTGACAGAAATTTTAGTAGATCCAGAAAATATCAATCTAGAAAGTATAGATGGTGTACTATTCGAGAAAGGCGTTCGCTCGCTGTGTATTTATCCCTGTGGTCGAGAAGGAGATGTCTATGTTGTACCAGATGGTATAAGATCGATAGATCCTAATGCTTTCAGCAATTGTACAAATTTGAGAGAAATTACAATTGCTCAGGGAGTACATATCGAGTCTCGTGCATTTAATGGTTGTAGTTCGATTGAAAAGTTTACCAATCCAATTTTGCTACGAGACGGCTTTGAAATTACAGGCTGTTATGGACTGAAAGAATTAAATCTGGCAGAGCCGGAAAAAAAAGATTCTCGTTTTCTGGAGTTGCACATAGAAAAATTCAAAAATCTGGAAACATTAACAATTCCTAAGAATTATAATCTTGGAAATACAGTTCTGATTTCCGATTGTCCAAATTTAAAAAGCATTGAATTGCCTGGCGGTTTTTGTGAGAATCGGATTTTATTGAGAAGATGTGAAAATCTGGAATCTTTTTCTATGCCGATTACGACAATAGAGAATACATTCTATATTACTGATTGCGATAAATTAACTTCTTTGGATTTATCAAATATTGCAGTTGAAGGACGGGGGGCATCTGAAACACTAGGATGTATTATTGAAGACTGTGATGCACTGGAACATGTGCAGTTACCAGATGCAGCATATTACAGAATAGAAGACTGTCCGAAAATTTCTAAACTCTCTTTTGAGTCGGAAAGAACTTTATCTATCAAGCTGAAAAAAGAAAACTCCAATCTGAAAGACTTGTATATTTATGATACCGATTGTGGAATATACAATATCTCTGTGACAGATTCTGAATATGCAGTGAGCGTTCGGTCTTTGGTTGACATGGGTGTGACAATCCATTGCCGGAAAGCCAATAAACAAATGTGGACAAAGTGCGAAGAATACAATATTCCTTATGTAATCATCGAAGATGAAATCATTCCCGGTGATGTGAGCAATGACGGTAAACTGGATATCCTGGATGTGGTTATGCTCAACAGAGTTGTAGTTGGTGTAGAATCAGCTACTACATCCAAACGCTTGGCAGGCGACCTCAACGGCAACAGCAAATTGGAGCTGGAAGATTCCATGGCGATTCTGCGGAAACTGGTTGGTCTTGATGCATGATTTTTTAGAATTGTTTTAAAATTGTTTGATTTTTAGCTGATAAAAGCCTCCTACATGAGTAGGGGGCTTTGTTATCATGCTTTCAGGTTTTCATGCGTTTTTTGAAACAAAGTGATGCAAGCAATCCGGCAAGCAATGCTGCTGTGATTCCTCCGGCAGCCGCACCCATACCGCCTGATAGAATCCCTAATGCTCCTTTTTCTGCAATCGCATCACGGACACCCTGTGCAAGCAGATGTCCGAAGCCTGTTAAAGGTACGGTTGCACCTGCACCCGCAAATTCCACCAATGGCTGATAGATGCCCACTGCGGATAAAATCACACCTGCAATCACATAAGATGTCAGGATTCTGGCAGGTGTCAGTTTGGTGTAATCAATGAATAATTGTCCGACAGCACAGATCACACCGCCGACAAAAAACGCTTTCAGTAATTCTAAGATGATCTGCATCAGGAATGCAATCCCTCCTCACTACGAATTTCTACAAGATGGCAGATTCCGGGAATGCTTTCTCCCTGCTGTGGAGACATGGCAGAAAGCAATGCACCGGTTGCCGCAAAGAGAATTTTCTTAAATTCGTTATTTTGTAATTTCGGCAGGAAATAACCGCATAGAATGCTAGCAGAACAGCCGCACCCTGAACCGCCTGCATGGGTGTCCTGCTGTTGTTCATCAAACATCAGCGAACCGCAGTCCTGGTGTACACGGGAAATATCGACATTCTGCTTCAGTAACAGATCAATCAGCAAGGGCGAACCGATATTGCCCAGATCTCCTGTGACAATGGCATCATAATCTTCCGGGCATGTCTTGGTATCGCCTAAATATCTTTGGATCGTATCTGCTGCCGCAGGAGCCATTGCAGCTCCCATATTGGTGGAATCCGTCACACCTAGATCATTGATTTTGCCGATACAGCCGCCCATCAGATAGGGAGCGCCTCCCTCGGAGGACACAATCGCTGCACCGGATGCGGTACATGTCCACTGGGAAGTAGGGGTTCTCTGTCCGCCATAGGATAACGGAAACCGGAATTGTCTTTCTGCCGTGGAAAAATGCGAAGAAGTGACAGCCGCTGTCCGGAATGAATAGCCGCCGTCAACGAGCATTCCGGCTAACAACAAGCTTTCCGCCATGGTGGAACATGCACCATAAACGCCTAGAAATGGGATTTTTGTTTCTCTGACAGCAAAGCTTGATCCGGTGCATTGATTGATCAGGTCTCCAGCAACCATACAATCAATATCGAATGGCTTTAATCTGGCTTTCTGGAGTGCAAGCTGAAATGTTTCGGATTGCAGACGACTCTCTGCTTTTTCCCAATTTTTTTCTCCGAAAGAAGCGTCCTGCTGGATCTGGTCGAAGTAATTCCGCATTGGCCCTTCGCCCTCTTTCTGTCCGGCAATACTGGCGAAACTATAAATACTGGGATGAGTTTCAAAGCACAGACTGGAATAGACTCTTTTTGGCATGTAATTCCTCCCTGAATATTTTTTTAGTATTATAACCGGATCTGAAAAAAAAATACTGTCCTTTCACAACTCAGAACAGTATTGAAAAATATTTTATTTTTGAAATTATTTTTTAGATTATCTGATCCGGGGATCAGCCATTTTCAACAGATTTAGAAGCGAAAGAAAATTTTTGTAATCCGATCTCTTCTTTCACAGCTGTTAACAAATCCCCTAAGGTTTTACAGCAAAAATCAACCTGTTTATGTTCAATCTTTTCGTTAGTATTGTGTTGAAATGGGTTACAAATATTTTTAGCCTTACGAACTTTTTTTATTAATTTGTTGTCAAGTAAATAATTTTTTTCGCAGTATTTTATGTTTTCATCAAGATTGTTAGGATTGAAACTTCCATTACAATGAGAGATCACACACTCTATACATGTTTCTATCCCTTTTCTAATGTTATTAAGTGCATAACTAAATTTTGTTTTCTTTTTAAAGTTACTAAGTGCATAATTAAGTTTTATTTCTTTGCATTGATCAGAAGCTTCGTTTGAATAATCAATTATTTTACAAACTTCTCCATAATAATGTTCCTTATTTTTTCCTCCCTCATCAACACCATTTTTATTAAATCCATATATATCATATCCATAGCGATTAAATCCCGTTCTGTCGTAACCCTGTTCGTTATAACCCTCTTTATTCCAACCGCTTCTGTTGTAACCTCGTTTGTCATAACCTTCTTTATTCCAGCCATTTCTGTCGTAACCTAATTCATCATAGCCATAACGGTCATATCCGCTTCTATCGTAGCCCTTACTGTTGAATCCATTGCAATTGTAACCATTTTTGTTATAGCCGTCTTTATCATAACCATTTCTATCATAGCCCTCTTTATCATAACCATCTTTATCGTAGCCTTCTTTATTATAACCCTCTTTATTAAATCCTTCTCGGTTATAGCCCCCTTTATTATATCCATAAGCGTTAAAACCATCTTCATCATAATGAAATTTTCTTCTTACCGCAGTTCCAATGGCGACTATTGCTGAAATTGCTATCACTGTACCTATTGATTTGTTCATAATTATTCCTCCTGATATTATCAATTCTTAAATTTAATTACATCTGTAAATATTAAATTAGATATAATTAAATTTATTATAACATATAATCTAAGTTTTGTCAATAATTTTTAAAAAATTTTGATTTTTTTTCAAAAAAAAGGCGGAAAAAATCCGCCTTGCATGTATTATAATTTTTCATTTTTCAGCTCACAGCCAACTTGTGCTAACATGTTCCAGGTCTTGCAGTCCACATCCCCGGTTACAGGTAGTGCGCACATGTTCTGGAATAACTGCACCGCCTGTGCCGTCTCTGTGTTGAAGTCTCCTGTGATGGAAACACCCGGGATATTATTGTACTGTTTGGAAAGTGAAAATAACACTGCTTGGATCACTGTTACCGTGAAACAGCTATCACCGGAACGCATCACAGCATTCTTATTCTGTGGAAATGCGTTCAGACAAGTGGGGGTATCATTAATCAGACTTTTATAGACAGTAACAATCTTATTCCAAGTCGTTTCGTTGACTTCGCCGTTTACTGTGAGTTTGTAAATTTCCTGGAACTGCCGGACAGCCTCCTGTGTTTTTTGATCATAGATCCCATTCGGAATCATGGGAGAAACTCTGTTGTCATAACATGAAATTACAAATAAATATTTTTGCAGCTCCTGAATATGTTCTTTTTTCTGCTGCTGTGTATAAGACATGGAATCACTTCACTTTCTGATCATGTTCAATGGTTATGCATCTGCACGGATCGTATAGCCTGGTGCCTGATAAGGACGTTTGCCGTAGCCGAATTTCAGATCAGAATACAATCCTCCGATTGCATCCCATGTGACAACACCAACAACACCGTTCTGAGGCAGTCCCTCAAATCGCTGAAATGCGGTCACGGATGCTTTTGTCAGAGGACCAAAATAGCCCGTATTCCGCACCGCCGGAATCTCTGGGATTGTTTCATGGATAAAGCTCAAATATTCCTGAAGGATTCTCACATATTCGCTCGTCACGCCTTCCTGCATAACATTTCCCGGATATGGTACAGGCACATAGTCCGCAACGTCCACCGGAATGGATTCCACAATGCCGGCATATGCACGAAAAATGAAATCCCAGGTTGTCTCATCCACGACACCTGTCTGTGATAAACCGAACAGTCTCTGAAAAGATTTGACAGCATCCTCTGTCTGCTGGTCATAAGTTCCTGTGATCTCAATCCGTTCGACTTCTTCGTAATATGCACCTACAACAGCCAGGAAATATTGCAGTCCCCTGACCTGCTCATTGCGCATATTGGGTACAAGCGTTTCTGTGAACTGGAAGGGCAGTTCTTCCACTGTGATTCCCTCGGAATCCAGTTCCGCAAGGTGTTTCACACTCGTGTAGACATATTCAATCTTGTACCATGTTGCCTTGTCAACCACACCGTTCTGCGGTAGGTTAAAGATTCCCTGAAATGTTCTTACAGCGGATTCCGTGGCAGAATCGTAAACACCATTGGCATCCGGAATCTTCGGAATTGCCGGATAGTTTCTGGAAATCCGGTTTAACTGGATCTGCATCGTCTGTACCGGAATACCGGATGATCCCGGTGCAAGGACTTCTCCCGGATAGGATGCTTCTGCTGTCCGGACAGGTGCATTTTTCACGATGGTAATATCATCTCCATAATAATATTGCAAAATCTGATAGGGCAGGAGACCTTGATTTGCTAGATCGACAGTCCCCCACTGGGACAGACCGCTGCAAGTAACAGTTGTACCATTGCAGAATGCCGCAAATAATGGCTCAATATTGCCCTCACGACGGATGTAATCATCAAATAATTCATCCACCAGATTGGAAATGGTGTCATAAATTTCTCGGTTTTCAATAAATTTCTGGTCATACTGCGTTACGGATGTAATATCAAACGGGTAGCCTCTGGATCTGTACCATTCTGTGTAGATCCGGTTCAGTGCAAATGATACAATCGCATAAATATTCGCCCGGAGTGCATTTTCCGGCCATGTCGGATAGACTTCACTGGATGCAACATTCTTGATATAGTCCGAGAACGACAACGTAATGTTGGCAGCGTCCTCATCCGGTGCACCAAGATGGACGGTAATTTCTCTGGGGATAAAGGGTTCACCAGTCAGCAAGGTCAGATCATCTCCCTAATTATTTGTATTCACATCCACATCCTGGGATGGGATTTGCAGTGTTTCCGCATCTTCACTCACGGCAAGCGGCAGCGGAATCATCGGGAATACCTGTCGGGACGTAATGCCGGCGAAAACGGGGACTTCCTTTGCTTCTTCCCGGAAATAGCCTGCAGCTTGAATCCGGACATCGTAAATAGCGTAAGGCTTGGCATTCCCTGGTGTCTGTGACAGGGATGCCGGCGGTGCAGGGAGCGTTACAGTCGGTGTAATACCGCTTTCGTCTGTTTTTAAAATATAATTCAGATTGGGTTTGCCGTCAATTTCGCTGGAAATAATGACTCTGGCATTCGGAACAGGATAGGCACTGTCTGCTGTGGAGGCAACAACATAAAGCATCCCCTCTGCGCTGTTATGTTTCTCATACGCTTCCTGTGCTGTCCATTCACTGGGGAGAGTGGGAGCGACAGGTTGGATGTATTCTGGCAGAATCGGCTCTTCCAGTTCCGGCTCCGGTTCATTTTCCGGAAGGACTTCTACAACTGGTTCAGGCTCTACTTCAAGAATCGGCGCAGGAATTTCAGGTTGTGCCATCACGGGAATGGTCTCAGTATCCTGCGGAACAGATGTCATTCTGGAAGGAGGAGCAGGACGTGGCGGTTCTGGTCTCGGTGGAGGAGCAGGACGTGGCGGTTCTGGTCTCGGTGGTGTTGCAGGACGTGGTGGTTCTGGTCTCGGCGGAGGTTCAGGACGTGGCGGATCTGGTTTTGGCGAAGGACCGGGCAGTGGTGGATCTGGTTTTTGCTAACTACGATGCCGTGGATCAGGTGTTTTTTGAGCAAGTGCTGAAAAATCTTCAGCGTCTT
>CAMWOX010000007.1 GCA_947175975.1 uncultured Ruminococcus sp. | reverse complement strand
TGATATGGCTATGTATTGCAGTATTTTCTACCCTAATCTTGAAGAGCGTTTGCCAGATAATTTACTACCAGAAAGAAAGTTATATATTTATCAAAAAAAGAATTTTTTTGAAGAAAAATATGAATTGATTGAAATAATTACAACGTTTCAGCATGATGGATATATAAAAAAAGAAATCATTTCAAGTAAAGATACACAAGTATTTTACTATTCGCTAGGTGATAATATCATATTTTAAATTTTTTAATGGTAGTTGCATAAAACATAAAAATTTCCCCATCCTGTAAGCAAGAAAATTTACAGAACTTACAGGAGGTTATTTCCATGAAAAAATTAGAATTATCTATGGCACTGGCATTAATCCTGAGTATATTCTTAGGAAATTTCGCAGGATTTTCCCGGAATCTGGAGAATCTCAAACAGGATGTATTAAGACTGCATATTCTGGCAAATTCTGATTCTGCGGAAGATCAGGCATTGAAATTACAAGTCCGGGATGCCCTGTTAGAACAATCAGAAGAATTATTTGCCGGATGCGAAACACTTGAAGACATGAAACAGACTGTACTTACAAAGCAAGCAGAGATTCAGGAAATTGCAGAAAAAACACTCCGGGATGCAGGCTGTACGGATTCCGTGAAAGTGTCCCTGGAAAAAACCAGATTTGATGTCCGGGAATATGAAAATTTCACCATGCCGGCAGGAGAATATACTGCATTAAGAATCCTGATTGGCGAGGCACAGGGGCATAACTGGTGGTGTGTGATGTATCCGCCTTTGTGTATTCCAGTTGCAGAACCAGAACAGTATTTTGATGATGATACTGTAGAATTGCTGGAATATCCCGAAAAATACGAAATCAAATTCAAATGTGTGGAAATCTGGGAAAAGCTGACGCAGAAAAATAATTAAAAAATAACCGTTTTTCAGAATTTTACTGAAAAACGGTTTTCAATAATATTTACCTTACAAATTCTTATGAAATTCTGACATTTCCATAGTAACAAATCTTGCAATCATTTCCCGATACAAACTCTCAACCATGTCAGGATCTGCACCATATTCTTCTGCTTTTGTCCTAACTTTAGAAATTACTTTCTCAACTCGTCCCGTGTCTTTTACGCCATTTTCATCTTTTTTGAATGCAGATGCCTGCATGACATAATTTCCTCTCTCTGCAATTAATTTAATAATTTCATGATCAATTCTATCAATATTTTCTCTTACTTCTTCTAAATTGTTACATAACATCATGTTATCCTCCTAACTTTTTGTTGATGTCTTAAGCTAACAGCCGTTTTTCAGTGCAAAACTTGAAAAACGGCTATTATCATTTAAATTAATCTGCAATCAGGCTCTTTCCGGTCATCTCAGCCGGCTGGGGCAGTCCCAGTAATTGCAGGATTGTCGGGGACAGATCTGCCAGGACACCGCCTTCACGCATCGTATGTGCGCCGTCGCCTACCAGAATGCACGGAACGGGATTTGTCGTGTGTGCCGTGAACGGTGAACCATCCGGCTCATACATCTTGTCGGCATTGCCGTGATCTGCTGTAATCAATGCACATCCGCCCTTTGCAAGAATCGCATCCACCATTTTGCCAACGCAAGTATCAACAGCTTCCACAGCCTGGACAGCGGCATCAAAAATTCCAGTATGTCCGACCATATCGCAGTTAGCATAATTCAGAATGATCACATCATACTTATCGGATTCAATTGCTTCAAGAACGGCATCCGTCACTTCATAAGCACTCATTTCCGGCTTCATGTCGAATGTTTCCACATCCGGGGATTTGATCAGGATTCTGTCCTCACCCTCGAACTGTTTTTCTTCGCCGCCATTAAAGAAGAATGTAACATGCGCATATTTCTGCGTTTCTGCAATCCGGAGCTGTGTCTTGCCCTGTTTTGCCAGATATTCACCAAGCGTCATAGTTAATTCTTCCGGCGGGAATGCGACTTCTACATTGGGCATAGTTGCATCATACTGCGCCATGCAGACGAAATGCACCGGGAAACGACCGTTCTTTCTCTCGAATCCTGTAAATGCATCATCTACGAATGCTCTCGTAATCTGTCTTGCACGGTCAGGACGGAAATTCATGAAGATTACGCTGTCATTTTCATGGATCATACCATCTTTGTCAACAATTGTCGGGAGCATGAATTCATCCGTGACACCATTTGCATAGCTGTTTTTGATTGCCTGCACCGGATCAGATTCTTCCACGCCCTCACCGTAAACAAGTGCAGAATAGGCTTTCTCTACACGATCCCAGGCATTATCTCTATCCATTGCATAGAAACGTCCTGCAATGGTAGCAATTTTGCCCACGCCGATCTGATTTAATTTCTCAACAGCTTCCTGCATGAAATCCGCAGCGGAAGACGGCGGTACGTCTCTGCCATCGAGGAACGCATGAACGTAAACTTTTTCAAGACCGAATTTTTTTGCCATCTCCGCAATGCCATATAAATGACTCATATGACTGTGTACACCGCCGGGAGAAAGCAATCCCATTACATGGAGTGCAGAATGATGATTCTTTGCATTTTCCATGGAATGTACTAATGCCGGATTCTCAAAGAAATCGCCATCTTCAATGGATTTAGAAATCTTCACAAGCATCTGATACACAATTCTGCCTGCACCGATATTGGTGTGTCCGACTTCGGAATTGCCCATCTGACCGTCCGGGAGCCCCACACACAGACCGGATGCACCAATGATCGTATTCGGCTCTTGTGCGAAATATTTATCTAAATTCGGCGTTTTCGCAGCAGCAATGGCATTGCCGTAAGTATCGGGATTATGCCCGAAACCGTCCATAATAATTAAAGCAACAGGTTTTTTTGACATTTTTATCAAAACCCTTTCTGAAATATTAAAAATATAAATTTATTTTAATTAGTTTTAATTACATCCAGAAAATGACAGTTCCTGTCTGCTCATCCAGAAGACAGCCCTGAGAATAATAATAACTCGAATGCAGGACATACACCAAAGAATGACTCAGATCCTGTTTCAGTCCCAGAATCTGACAGGCATAATCCGAAAAGTGAAACGCTTTCTCAAATTCCGGATCAGAACAATCCACAAATTTTTTTGCACTGTCGAGTGATTCAATTCTGTCCTGATAAGCCTGTATCGTTGCATGATCCGTCCGGAATGTCAGATAAATCCCTGCATGATAATCCTGTGCCAGCACACTGCCCTGTGTAATGATCTGATACACTCTGCAAGTTTCAGGCAGTTTTTCAGGAAGAAACGGGTCACAATGTGCCGGATCGCCGTAAACGCCCATCGAATAGAGATATTTTTTATAGGGGTACATGGTTTTGGAATCCCTGAACCAAAACAGTGACAAGGGGATCATGAAGAATATCGCTGTTACAAGAATTGTAAAGATCTGAAAAATCCGGAACGGTTTCCAGCCTCTGTCTGCTTGCCTGACTTGCCGATAGATCGCACCAAGAACCAGATTCAGGATAATTATGATTGGTGTCATTGGAGAAGTGATCGCATTTGTCATCATTGGCAGATACAATGCAAATCCGCCGCCAAAGACAAATAACAATACGTTAATCCAGTAATAAACGGATCGCCTTTTCACAGGAACAGACACACCGCTCCCGGAATCCTGATTCCGGGAGTGGATATCCAATTTTCTGAATAATCTCAAAATAATCAGCCGTTGACAGCAGCTTGTACAATCGTATTGAAATCAGCCGCTTTCAAGGATGCACCGCCGATCAAACCACCGTCAATATCAGGCTTTGCAAGGAGTTCAGCGCAGTTTGCCGCATTCATAGAACCGCCGTACTGGATTGTGATGCCGTCAGCGATTTCCTGATTAAACAGACCTGCAATTGTCTTACGAATGAATCCGCACACATCCTGTGCCTGTTCCGGTGTTGCCACTTTGCCAGTACCAATTGCCCATACAGGCTCATATGCAATGACAACATTCTTGATGCATTTTTCACAAGTACCCATGAGAGCAATTTTTGTCTGCTTTGCGACAACTTCTTCTGTAATGCCCTGCTCTCTCTCTGTGAGTGTCTCACCGACGCAGACAATCGGCTTAAGACCTGCCTGGAGAGCGGCGAGTGTTCTCTTGTTGACAGTTTCATCTGTTTCACCGAAATACTGTCTCCGTTCACTGTGACCGATCACGACATATTCTACACCGAGTTCCGTGAGCATGTCCGCAGAGATTTCACCAGTGAATGCACCGGATTTCTCAAAATGTACATTTTCTGCACCGATCTTGACATTAGAACCCTCTGTAACTGCAAGTGCAGTTTCAAGATTTGTAAACGGCACACAAGCGATCACTTCCACAGCATCCTGTGCATTGGCAACCAAAGGCTTGATCTCTTCGAGGAGAGCCTTAGCCTCTGGTCTTGTTTTATTCATTTTCCAGTTTCCGGCAATAATTGCCTTTCTTGTTGCTTTATTCAAGAAAAATCACCTCAAAATTAAATTTTATTACTCTGTAAATCATCCCTGCTTGTCATAATAAGCAGGGACGATTGCAGAAATTTGTATTGATTATACAGCCACAGCCTGTCCCTCAGGCGCACAGCCGAACTGTTTCAGAATCTGACCTTTCAGCGTATCAGCCAGTACAACCGCATGTTTATAAGCACCACACATTACCGTGTAGCGTTCCACAGCCTGTACAAAATCGTCAAACTGCTCTGTATAACAGCTTGTCACATTATCATTGATATTCGCATCAAATTCTGTTTCTGTATAGCAAAGAATATACTGCATGATAATCCTATCCTATCACATTATAATTAATCTTCGTCATCATCATCTGCATCCGTCAATCCGATCCGATTATTGCTTCCGATTGCAATGCCTTTTTTGACAGGGGCAATCAGAAAACCGGCAATCATGCCAAGCAGGAAAATGATGACCAGACACAAATACAATGGCAGATTTTCGTTCTGCTTGATTTTTTCAGTCCACTTACAGAGACAAGTTTTCATAGCAGAGTCCTCATTTCAGGAATTACTTTTCAGCGATCACAGCAACACCGGGAAGAACCTTGCCTTCGAGATATTCGAGGGAAGCACCACCACCGGTAGAGATATGGCTGATCTTGTCAGCGAAACCAAGTTTCTTGACAGCCGCAGCAGAATCACCACCGCCGACGATTGTAGTAGCATCTGTTTCTGCCAGAGCCTGTGCCACAGCAATTGTACCCTTAGCGAGTGTCGGATTCTCGAATACGCCCATCGGACCATTCCAAACAACAGTCTTAGCGGTCTTGACAGCCTCAGCGAAAATCTTCTGTGTTTCTGTGCCGATATCGAGACCCATCTTATCAGCCGGGATTTCAGAGGATGCAACGCACTCCACTTCAATTTCAGCATCAATCGGATTCGGGAATGCAGCAGCGACTTCTGTGTCAACCGGGAGCAGAATCTTCTTGCCGAGAGATTCAGCCTTAGCAAGCATTTCCTTGCAGTAATCGAGCTTTTCATCATCTACAAGAGACATACCAATAGAACCGCCCTGTGCCTTGATGAATGTGTAAGCCATACCGCCACCGATGATTAAAGTATCGCATTTTTCAAGAAGATTAGAAATAACATTCAGCTTGTCTGCTACTTTTGCACCACCGAGGATTGCAACGAACGGACGAACTGGATCTTCTACGGCATTGCCGAGATACTGGATTTCTTTCTGCATCAGATAGCCAACTGCTGTCTGTTCTACGAATTTTGTCACACCAGCTGTGGAAGCATGCGCTCTGTGCGCAGAACCGAATGCATCCATTACAAAAATCTGGTTATCTACCAGAGCAGCGAGTTCTTTAGAGAAATCCTCACCGCTCTTAGTTTCTTCTGCACCTCTGAATCTGGTATTTTCCAGAACAACGATTTCACCATCATTCATTTCAGCGACAGCTTTCTTTGCATTTTCGCCGACAACTGTGTCATCCTTAGCGAAAACAACCTTTGCAGAAACGAGTTCAGCGAGTCTTGCAGCAGCCGGAGCAAGAGAGAACTTATCCTCCGGACCATTCTTTGGCTTGCCCAGGTGAGAACAGAGAACGACTTTTGCGCCTTTTTCTGTAAGCTTGTTGATAGTCGGCAGAGCAGCCTGGATTCTGTTATCATCCGTGATCACGCCTTCTTTGAGCGGAACGTTGAAATCCACTCTGACGAGAACTTTCTTGCCCTGTACGTCGAGATCTTCTACAGTAACTTTGTTTAAACCTGCCATTGCTATGACATCCTTTCGTATAAATTAGCCGTTCTGACGGCTTTTATGATGCAGAGTGACACCCTGCAATTATTATTATACACTATCCAGAGGAATTTTGCAATAGGAAATTGTAAAAAAATTCGTAACTTTTTACAAAAATCATGCAGGAATCTTTCGATTTATTATTCTCATTTTCAAAACAGGAAACTTTTTTCCCTTGACAAATATAGAAATTTATGTTACAATAGCAGTAAAAAGAAAGCATAGGAGCGAATTTATGATTAAAAAAATCATACCAGGAATCGTAGCAGTTTTGCTGTGTGGCAGTCTGTCAGCAAATATCCTGCCTGTTCATGCAGCTTATGAGAGTGCGGAAGAAGTAGCATTCAGTCTGCGTGGAATCAGCGGTGGCTATATTCCTAAAACAAATCCGAATCAGATTTATATCAGTCCTGAAGATGCGGCAAATGGAACAGTCGTTCAGCTAAGTATGTATATTGAAGCAGATTATGCGGATATTTCTTATATTTCTGCCGCCCTGGAATCACCAATCGAGCAGATTATTTTCAAAAAAGACACATTCCAGAGTCCAACATCTTTTGCATATAGTACAGAACAGGAGTTTACATTGCCGGATGGAACAAGTTTTTCCACGAGATTCAAACCATTCTGTTTTGGAAGATTCAACAGCATTGGCAACTATGAACATGGCAGTTATAGTTTCCTTGCTGACATAAAAGAAAACAGCATGGTTGCAACATGGTCTTATGATCTGGCAAATAAAACGATATTTTCCCCGGAATTTCTGGGCGGCAGTTCTGACACATTCAGCTTTATGGATTTTGAAATGCAGATTCTGCCGGAAACTGCGGCGGATACTTATGGGATCAATTATATTCAGAAAGACAGCTTTGTCAAAGGTGCAACCTATCTGACCAGTGACGACAGTATACCTGATCCGGACAATCCGGGAAAATATATCAGCAAATATTTTTCACTTGTGCCGACACTGAAACCAATGGAAATTATCATTTGTGACACCAATCCTGTAATGGATATGGATGCAGAATCGGCAGAACAGATGAATTGTTTCCGGTTTGCACATGATGCGAGAGATTTTTCGATAGAGGATTTCCCGGCAGAAATTGCTTTTAGTTATGGAGGACAGACTTTCACAGAAAACAGTATAGATCTGCTGGAGACATTCACAGCCGGCAACCCCGGAAGTCTGTATGTTGAAAAGCCTATGGTATTAGAAAATGTTCTGACACTGGCAGGGACTCCCCTGGAAAACAGTTCCGGAGAACAAGCATCCCTGAACTATTATATCGGACAAAAAGGGGATGTCAATGCCGACGGCATTGTGAATGTCACAGACGCTGGTTTGATTCTGCAATATTCTGCAAAAAAAGGAGCAGGAGAAGAAGCATTCTTAACAGATGGCACAGACAGCGTCCAAGAAAATTTTGCATATTTTCTGGCAGATATAAACGGAGAATCTCAAAATTCAGGAGAAGACGGCTCTGTACTCAATGCAACTGATGCATCTCTGATATTGACTTATGCCGCCATGACCGGCTCAGGACAGTCTGTTGACTGGGATGTTTTACTGGCAAGATAATAAAAAAATACCAGTGGGCAGATCGCTCACTGGTATTTGTATTTTTATTTTTTAAAAATTTCTGGAATAGTTATACAGCCAGTCAATCGCACTGTATGCCCAATTCTGTGCAGGTTTTGCATAGTGATCCTCATAATTTTCATCCAGCAGAAAATCCGAACTGCCCATTACAACCACACAGGCATTTTTTTTGATTTCCTCACGGCAGAAAATCATGACATCCATTTTCTCAGATTCATAGATTTCAGGATCATCTTCCACACCGCCGTAAGGCAAACCGCTTGCGGTATCAAATGTTTGCAGCATCGCATCATAAATTGTATTCTCCCCCTGTGGCAGATGATGAAAACTTCTTGCATTTCTCATGTACACAATGCCGTTCTCCATAGACTCATCAGCGAACAGAAAACGATCCGGATAATTGATCGCCTGCATCTGAATATAATCATTTTCAAGTATATGTGCCTCATCTGTAACAAGATTATAATCAAACCGGATATAAAATTCTTCCAATAAACGATCCAGATATTTATATCTTGTTTCACTCTCAGAAGCCGGAAGCAGTACGAATATTCTGCCGCCCGTGTTCATATATTCTTCGAGTATCGTAAAATCTTCTGCACTAAGATCCTCTTGCGGAGAATTAAGAATAACAGCTCCTGCATCCGCTGGAAGTTCCGAAACAGCAACTTCATGCCAGTTGTAGCCGTCTGTCCGGATTCTGTCAATAAAAGCCGTAAGATCCGCCGTATCCTGTGTCTGACTGCTTGTAATATAATATAATTCTCTGGGAGCAGGTTCTGTTGTAGACTGTGGTAGTTCTTCTTCCTGAGAATCTGAATACTCTTGCGTAGTCTGTGCATCTGCTTCACTTTCCAGACTTTTCCGCACATCCATAGAATCTGCATCACCTGTACTGCATCCTGCCAGGAAAAGACACAATGCCAGACAGAGAAAGCTTTTGTATCTGACTGATTTTTTTGTATACTTCATGATAATCTATCTTCTTTCTGTTTGAATTTCTGATTTCTCCAGATTAACAACAATAATTCCTGCACATACCAGGATCAGTGCCGTAATCCCTTGCCAGTTGAAAATCCCTCTTTCATGCAAAATGATACTGGAGATGATAACACCGCAGACCGGATTCAGAAAACCGAATACAGTCACTTTCGAGACTGGATTATATTTCAGAAGAACCGCCCACAGCGAATAGGCACAGGCAGAAACGAATGCAAGATATCCCAGAATCAGGACTGCTTTTCCGGTCAGATGCAAAGAACCCCCGGCAATTATGCCTGCAAGAGCCATTACCAAACCACCGAATGCAAACTGCCATCCACTGAGAAGAACGGGATTTTCTCCCCTTGCAGTATATTTTTTCATGCATACACTGGAACAGCCGCTTGCAATGGTACAAAACAGGATAAATCCATCCCCCAGAAAATTCAGACTCCAGTTCATCTCAGCGGATTCTGAAAAGCAATTCACCAATACAATTCCGGAGAATCCGACAGCACAGCCGACCAGTTTCCGGATTGTTAACTGTTCCTGCTTTACAGCACCTGCAATCAAAATTGCAGCGAATACGTTCGCAGAAACAAGCACAGAAGCTTTCACACCTGTTGTATGTGCCAGACCAATATAATAGAAAAAATATTGCAAAATTGTCTGAAACAGGCTAACCACACCAATGGCAGGAATTGTTTTCTTTTCCGGAATCAGTAATTTCTTTTCTGTGATACTTCCTACAAACAGAGCCATCACACCAGCGAAGAAAAACCGGATTCCTGCAAACAGCATTTGAGAAGCCCAGTCATCGGATAAAATTTGCATTTCAGCATAACCGACTTTCACACCTGAAAATGCACTTCCCCAAAGAATACAGCAAAACAAAGCAATTGCTGCCACTATTCCGGTATTTGTCAATTTTCGGTTCACAAGAAATCATCCCCTTGTAGAATCAATCATAACATATTTTTGAATACATGTAAAGTGTCTCGAAAAATTTTATTATTTTAACAAAAAATATTGACTTTTTTTGAAAAATATAGTATAATAATACTATCAATCCAGAATAAATTACGATTTTTAATATTACTTTTTCTTACAGGGAGGACTTTTTGCATGAATATCCAACTACATAGCATCAACGCACAGGCTGCGGAAAATCCTGCTGTCTTTATCCGGCATACAAACCAGGATTATCTCAACAGATTATCAGAAATTGCAGATGATATTGAACTACACCGGGAAAAGACACCAATTATTTTACTCTCTGGACCGTCCGGATCCGGAAAAACAACATCTGCACTCATGATTGAAAAAATTCTTGACAGCAGGGGAATCGAAACACATACCCTCTCACTGGATAATTATTTCAGTCCCTTGACAGAACAGGAAAAAAAATTATTTGCAGAGGGAAAACTGGATCTGGAATCTCCGAAACGGATTGACAGCGAATTTTTGACAGCACAGCTCCGGGAAATCTACCATTGCAGACCAGTAGAACTGCCAATTTACAATTTCAGGGAATCAACCAGAGTCAGATCCGGAAAAATCCTGCATCGGAAACCAGGAGAATTGGTAATTCTAGAGGGTATTCACAGTCTGAATCCGGATATTATTGATTTCAAAGATTCCCGGACAGCCAAAATTTATGTCAGTGTCCGCACCAGAATCCGAAATCATTCTGTGGAACTGCACCCCTCAAAAATCCGGCTCATGCGGCGGCTGGTAAGGGATTATCTGTTCCGGAAACGTTCTTTTCAAGACACAATCAAGATGTTCCACAGTGTGGAAGACGGCGAAAACAAATACATCATGCCATATAAATATAGATCTACTTATGATGTGGATACATTCATGGCATATGAAATCTGTGCATACAGAAATTTCCTGCTGGAGGAACTTCAACGAATGCCTGTAAATCCCATCACAGAAGATATGATCGATTTTCTGGAACATACAGCACCAATCCGGACGGAAGAAATCACACCCGATTCCCTGATCTGTGAATTTATCGGCAACGGACAATTCTGCTATGAATAATATTTCATAGATAAAAAAGCCCTTTCACAGGGCTTTTTTATTAGATATCATTTTTTTTCTTTTCGAGCAGCTTAATCAGATCATCAATTGAATCCGTCTGAGAAATTTCTGATTTGGGCTTGGAACTCACAGAGTTTTTCCTTGCATTAGAAGTTGATTTTGCAGTATCTGCTGACTTACGATCTGGTGCATTGAGAATATCATCAATATTCGGACTGGTACTGCGGTAAGACGATCTTACAACTGGTTTTGGAGCAATTTTTTTCTCTTCTGGCACAGACACAGCCGGTTTTTCAACTGGTTTCGGTGCAGGCTGTACAGATTTCTCAACACGAGGAGTTGGTGCAGGGCGTTCCTTGGGAGCTGTATAAGAAGCCGTTGGCTGTTCCGTCTTAGATACGGACTTCTGGATTTCTTCTGCTTTTGCTTTGATCTCATCTGTGGAATAGACCTGTGTCACTGCTTTTTTCTTCTTCGGGAGCGGTTCATTAAGAACTCTGAGAGCTTCCTGTTCGATTTCCTGACGACGGAACTTCATCGTTTTTTCACGTTCCTGAACAGCTTTCTGATAAGGAGAATTTTCATTTACAGGTTTTGCAGAGAAATTTTCAGAAATTGTAGATTTCTTTTCCTGCAAAGAATCTGGCGCAGGCACTTCATCAGGATCATACAATGGCTGCTGTGCGGCTTTTTTCTTTTTCTTCTTAGGAGTTGGCTCAGACTGTTCAAACATAAATTCTTCATCGTTCATATCATCGCTTCCGCTTTTCGCCATTTTCACAAGTAGCATGATAATCAAAATTACGCAGGGTGCAACCAGAAGAGCCATTAATCCGGTTACCGAAGTGCTAAATTTTACATACTGATATAATTCTGTACTAGCCCATGTGCAGATTGCAAAAATATTTGTTCTTTGAATCACAAAATCAGTCCCCTGTTCCTGTACTGTGCCGGGATAGTAATTCACAGCACCATCTTCTGTTTCCTCAATCTGATAGATGTTTCTTACTGCCAGTGTACCGTCTGCCAGATAGCAGAGTACTTTGTTTCCCTCGTGGATATCCCCTGTGACGGCTGATTTGGCAACGACAAGCGACTGTGCCGGGACATCAGGGGACATTTCATCAGAATCTTGCAAATATAGATAATACCCTGCAACTTTTGGTACACGCTCCCCCGAAAAGATCAGATTTGAAGCAACTGTTCCAGCGACAATCAGCATTAATAAAATGACAAGCAGACCTGCAAACACAGAACCATGCTTTTTTTGTTTCATAAAGTTCTGCTCCTTTCCTGTTTTTTTAAATTAATTACGGAAATTACTTATATTATATTATTATACCACATCGAAAAACATATTGCAAGCTTTTTCTCACAGAAAACGAAAAAAATCAAGATTTCTTCTTGTAAGAGCGTCTCTAGTATTCCCAGTAAGTGTCAGCAATTTCAGGAATTTCTGTATTTGCGATACCAGTTACCGCCGAGGGATTCAAACTGATTGGAATATTCGATAGAATCGCCCTTGTAACTGATTTCCGTTTCAGGGATTTGATCTGTATAGACAATCGCAACTGTTTCCTGATTACGGATCAGAAGATCATCCACAATAAATAGAATTTCTGTATCTTGATCGGATGCATTCCGGATTTCAAAAATCATGCCGTCATCAATGATAGAACGGATCGTATTTTGCAAATCCGAAGAATCAATTGATTCCAGATCCTGCAAATCGCCGTCACAGACTGAGAATAGCAAATCCGAATTTTTCTCAAAATATTCTGCAATCTGGACAAATTCCGTTTGATGTTCCTGAAAATAATGTAAAACTTTATCCTTAGATGATGGTTGAATAATTCGAAAAATCAAAACTCCAACCACACCAACTACAAGAAGGAGAATCACCAGAAAAACAATTAATGGAATATCAATTTTTTCTTTTTTTTCCATTCCTAAAACAGATTTAAGTTCTGATTTACAATGCAAAAATTTCATAACGAAAGTAAAAAGCCTTTCTGAAAAATTTAACAAAAAGACGGCAGAAACTGCCGTCTTTCTTGAAATAATCTGAAATCAATTATCATCAGCCAATCATACTAGCAACTTCTGCTGCAAAATCGTCTGATTTCTTTTCGATACCCTCACCGAGTTCGAAGCAGACATAGCCAGTGATCTCGATTGCAGAACCAGCTTCTTTTGCCTTGCTGTCAACATACTGCTTTACAGTCATCTTGTTGTCTTTTACAAAAGTCTGTTCCATCAGGCAGAGTTCAGAATAGATCTTGCCGAGCTTGCCCTTAGCGATGCCAGCTCTTACCTGCTCCGGCTTCTTCATCATAGCCGGATCTTCTTCCATCTGCTTCATGATGATTTCACGCTCTTCTTCGATTCTGGAATCCGGAACATCCTCACGAACGAGATAATCTGGATGCATAGCAGCAACCTGGAAATCGCAGTCTTTGAGTGCTTCGAGAACAGCCGGTACAGCACCAGCCTCTGTCTTAGCAGCAGTCAGTACGCCAGCCTGTCCACCCTGGTGAACATAAGCTACAACGGCGTCGCCCTCCAGTCTTGCGAAACGGCGGATCTGAATATTTTCACGAACAGACAAGAACAATTCCTGTAAAGCTTCTGCAACAGTCACGGAACCGCCATCAATAGTAGCAGCTTTGAGAGCCTCTACATCAGCAGGATTCTGTGCAATAACAGTTTTAGCAACGCTTTCCACGAACTCCTTGAACTTCGGATTCTTTGCAGCAAAGTCTGTTTCAATATTGACTTCTACCACAGCACCGATCTTGTTATCTTCGCTGACAAGTGCCAGTGCCAGACCTTCGGCAGCCACACGACCAGCTTTCTTAGCCTGTGTTGCAAGACCTTTTTCACGGAGGAGCTGTACAGCCTTATCTTTATCGCCCTCAGCCTCAGTGAGAGCTTTCTTGCAGTCCATAATACCTGCACCAGTCATCTGACGCAGTTCGTTAATATCTTTTACAGTAATAGCCATTAAAAACGACCTCTTTTCTGATAAAATTTAAAATAATCCGGGATTATTCAGCAACAGCTTCTGTTTCTTCTGCCACAGCCTCAGCCGCATTGGCAGCCTCAGCATCTACAACAGCCGCATCAGAACCCTGTCTGCCCTCAATGATGGCATTTGCAATAGTACCTGCAATCAGTTTTACAGCACGGATTGCATCGTCATTACCCGGAATGACATAATCCACTTCATCAGGATCGCAGTTTGTATCTACAATAGCAACGATCGGGATATTCAGTTTCTTTGCCTCAGCAACAGCGATTTTCTCTTTGCGGGGGTCAACAATGAACAACGCACCAGGAAGTTTTTTCATGTTCTTGATACCGCCAAGGAATTTTTCGAGACGCTCGATTTCGAGATTGAGCTTGACAACTTCCTTTTTCGGGAGAAGTGCGAAAGTGCCGTCCTCAGCCATTGTATGGAGCTGTTCCAGTCTCTTGATTCTCTGCTGAATGGTCTTGAAGTTAGTCATCATACCGCCAAGCCATCTTGCATTCACATAGTGTGCGCCAGAGCGAAGAGCTTCTTCCTTAATAGATTCACTTGCCTGCTTCTTTGTACCAACAAAGAGAACTTCTTTACCGTCAGCAGACAGATCACGAACGAAGTGATAAGCTTCTTCGAGTTTCTTGACAGTTTTCTGCAAATCAATGATATAAATACCATTACGTTCTGTGAAGATATACGGAGCCATTTTAGGGTTCCATCTTCTGGTCTGGTGACCGAAGTGTACACCTGCTTCGAGCAGTTGTTTCATAGATACTACACCCATTGTAGATCCTCCTAATAAAAAAATTTGGTTATTGAATCCTCCGACTGCTAACAGCAAGCAATCCGGAAAGTATCACACCCGGACACCTGGCTTACGGAAACACAGCCGTGCGAAATCCTGATTATTATAACATATTTCAGAAAAAAAAGCAAGTCCTGAAAAGCAAAAAAGATGCATAAAATTTCCCTGTTGAAAATGACAGATTTCAACAAAATCACCAGAATAATCTATTCTTCCTGATCTTCTTCCTCTTCTTCCTCGTCATCCTGCTGATTTTTACGATTTTTCGCAGAAAGAACCGTGCTGACACCGATCAAAATCAGGGCAACCACAGCAAGAATCACCCAGAGAAGAATATTTCTGTTATCTTCCGTTGCAACAGAAGTATGCAGATCAAGATATATCAGATTTTGCAGAAATAACATGAAAAGACCTCCGTTTCTGAAATTAATCTGATCTTATTATAACATATTTTTCAGAGTTCGTCAAGATTTTTCAGAATGTACTTGTCAGAATTAAGAAATTATGATATAATAGAATTATCATTTTAAAAAATCAGAAAAGGGATATTCTATGATAGCTCCAGAATTGACACAATGCATACTCTGTCCGAGAAAATGCCGGGCAGATCGTACAAAAAATAAAGGATTCTGCGGTGCAGGAAAACAGATCCGGCTGGCACGTGCCGCCCTGCATTTCTGGGAAGAACCTTGCATCAGTGGTACAAACGGCTCAGGTGCAGTATTTTTCTCAGGATGTAATTTAAAATGCTGTTTCTGCCAGAATGCTTCCATCTCATCACAAAATTTTGGTGCAGTGATTACACAGAATCGTCTTGCAGAAATTTTTCTGGAACTCCAGGAACAAGGAGCACACAATATTAATCTTGTAACAGCAGGACACTATCTGCCGCAGATCATTCCGGTACTGGAAAAAACCAAGCCAGAACTCAGGATTCCAGTTATTTACAATACCAGCAGTTATGAATCCGTGGAGAATCTAAAAAAACTAGATGGACTGATTGATATTTATCTGCCGGATTTCAAATTTTTCAGCTCCGAAACGGCAAAAAAATATGCAAATGCACCGGACTATCCGGAGATTGCAGAAAAAGCGATTCGAGAAATGCTCCAGCAGACAGGAGAACCAGTATTTAAGGAAGATCTGCTGAAAACAGGCTGTATCATCCGCCATCTGGTTATGCCTGGACACAGACAGGAATCCATAAGATTATTGCATTATCTTGCCGAAAATCTCAATAGGGGACAATTTTTACTGAGCCTGATGGCACAGTACACACCAATGCAAAATTCTGTATATCCGGAACTGAACCGACGGATCACCAAAATGGAATATCAAAGCGTCCTTAGAACAGCACAGGAACTGAACTTTTCCGGCTATTCTCAGGACAAATCTTCCAGTAATTATGAATATACACCGGACTTCAATCTGGAGGGCGTTCTGAGATAGTTTTTTGCTATTGCTGATGGATCACAACAATAAATCCATCAATGTTATTGCCGGATACTTCATAGTAATTCCGGTCATCCGGTACTTGAAATGTCGTGATTTCACTGCTCATATCCGCCGGGATATAGTACAGATAATAAATTTTTTCACCGTTTGCAACCACGAGCATATTTTCCAATGTGTAGCGCTTGATCTCCTGGATAAATTCTTCCAAGCACAGATTATGTTCTTTCATATAGAGAGCAACCGGAATGCCGACATAACGGAATGTTGCCGTGCGTCTCTCTGTAATGGTGTCATCAAAATAATCTGCCTTGTCTTCAGGATAACGAAGAACAAAGCCATATTCTGCGGCATGTTCCTGTAACCATGCATAATCCCCTTCCGGCTTGTACGCATAGGAACTGCCTGTTTCGGGAAAGATTCCGACAGTGATCGTTCTACCTGTCTGGAAATCGAGATCAGCAGAATCCGGCTTATAACCGCCGATCATACGCAGATCATGATGCTGTGTCGCCTGGTAAAAATCCGTAAACCACTTGTCCATCGCCCGTGCCGCATTTGTATCAAGCCCGACTTCCCAATCGGATGCAGTATAAGGTTTCAGGCTGGTATTTTTTGCATCAAGAATACTCTTGATCGTAACGAAATTAATATCTTCGGACAGATTTTCCGCAATTGCCTGCTGGTCAAAACAGCATGGATGTGCTTCATTGACAAGAATCAGATTACCGGAATGAATTTTTTTCGTTTCCAGTGAAACATTCATGTAAACTTGTTTCTGTGTTGTGCTGGTACTGCTGAATGTGATATTATCTGTCATTTTGGATTCAAGTGATTCTTTTTTCTTTCCCAGACAACCGGAAATGCCTGTAATAAACAGAATCAGGATCAGAACCAAACCCAGCAGTGCAATTAAGATCCGGTCATAGCGAATCTGACGATTTTTAAATCTCCGGATTTTTTTGGGAACTTGTGGATTCATTTTATGATTCAGGTCAGATTTCAATTCTGGATCATCCTTTCTGCAAAAATTCAAGAATGCATAGTATAATCTGATTATAACACAAAAATGACAAATTGTAAACAGTTTTGAAACAATTTCTTTGCAAAATTGACAGAATCGTAAAAAAACAGAACAGGAAGAACAGCAATACTGGCAGATTTGATCAAGAAATCAGGAAAGGCGTGATTTTATTTTGCGAAACTTTTTTCAGAAATATGCATTCCAGCATAAGAGATCTGAGAAATTCTATTATTTCCGGGGAAAATTCCTGCACCTGCTCATGCATTCTCTGCTCCATTTCCGACTATTGACCCGTTGGATTCTGGTATCTCTTATACTGGGAATTTTATTAGGTGTGATCGGTGCGGAATTTGTCAAAAGTATCAACTGGAGTACAGAATTTCGCAATACGCATATCTGGTGCTATGGATTATTGCCAGTCGGAGGAATATTGATTATATGGCTCTATCGTGTGACAAAAGATAAGCATGACAAAGGAACAAATATGGTATTAGCGTCTCTGAGATCCGAAGCACAGCTCCCTGTGCAGATGGCACCGCTGATATTTATTTCCACAATTATCACACACTTCTGTGGCGGCAGTGCTGGACGGGAGGGTGCAGCCTTACAGCTCGGCGGCGGATTAGGAAATATTTTTGCAAATTTCCTGAAAATGCGAGAAAAAGACAAACATATCCTGATCATGAGCGGCATGAGTGCAGCATTTGCGGCGATTTTCCGGACACCGGTAGCCGCTCCTATTTTTGCGATGGAAGTCGGCTGTGTCGGCACAATGCAATATGCCGCACTTGTCCCTTGTGTGATTTCCTCACTGACAGCATCCTATATTGCCGGGAAATTAGGTCTGCCGCTTGAAAAATACGACGTTGCACCTGCACCGGAAATCACACCCATTCCGGCATTGCTGATGATTCTGCTTGGAATCTTCTGTGCCGCACTGAGCATTATTTTCTGTGTGATTCTGCATAGAACAGAACATCTCATGAAATCGCTGATTGAAAATAAATATCTTCGGATTTTAACTGCAAGTGCTGTTTTGATTCTGCTAGGTCTGCTGTTCCGGACAACAGATTTTTACGGCACAGGAAGTCATATCATTGAGAAAGCCGTCGAAGGAGAAACTATCTGGTATGCATTTCTTTTAAAAATGCTGTTCACGGCGATTACATTAAGCGGTGGATTCAAGGGCGGTGAGATTGTGCCGTCGTTCTTTGTCGGCGCAACATTCGGGTGTCTGTTCGGTCAGATCGTGGGATTATCCCCCTCACTGTGTGCGGCAGTGGGAATGATTGCCCTGTTCTGCGGTGTCACAAATTGTCCGCTGGCATCATTATTTATTTCAGCCGAATTATTCGGTTTGAGCTATGTTCCCTACTGTCTTCTGGTGATCGCCGTAAGTTATCTATTATCCGGCTATTATGGACTATACAAAGAACAGGAATTTTACTATTCCAAATTCACAGACGAGCATATCCATCATAAGACAAGAGAATAATTTCAAATTTTTTTAAAAATCGCTTGTCTTATTGCTTATTTTATGATATAATAATATCAAACATTTATATAGGAGGATTAATCATGCGGAAATTAAAGGCTTTTCTTGCCGGTCTTACAGCATTATCCTGTTGCTGTACAGGCTGTCTGCCAATGGCGGAACAGCTTGCGTCAATGGGTTCTGTGATTGCAAATGCAGAAGATACGGAAGAAATTACTACTTCTGGGACATGCGGAGAAAATCTGACCTGGAATTTTGAAGAATCTACAGGAACGCTGACAATCAGCGGCACTGGTGAAATGGAAAATGGAGAGAATAATTGGGATTTTCTTTCCTTACTTGGTTGGAGTCATTTAAGTATAAAAAAGATTATACTGGAAGATGGTGTAACAACAATTGGAGCATATGCTTTTTATGGCATGACTGCTTTAGAATCTATTATCATTCCAGATAGTGTGACATCAATTGGAAATAGTGCTTTTTCCTATTGTACGGCTTTAGAATCTATTGTCATTCCTGATAGTGTAACATCAATTGGAGAGGGTGCTTTTTATTTTTGTTCTGCTTTAGCATCTGTTGTGATTCCAGATAGCATGACAAAAATTGAACCTGTTACTTTCAGGCGTTGTATGTCTTTAACATCTGTCACAATTCCAGAGAGTGTGACATCAATCGGATATGGTGCTTTTGACTATTGTACGGCTTTAGAATCTATTGTGATTCCAGATAGTGTGACAACAATCGAAAGCAGTATTTTCTCCGGGTGTACCTCTTTAACTTCTTTTACAATTCCAGATAGCGTGACAACAATTGGAAGTTATGCTTTTCAATTTTGTCCTCTGACATCTATCACAATTCCTGATCGTGTCACATCAATTGGAGATGGTGCTTTTGCTAGTACGGATTTAGAATCTGTTGTGATTCCAGATGGTGTGACATCCATTGGAGAGAATGCTTTTCATGGGTGTACTGCTTTAGAATCTATTGTCATTCCAGATAGCGTGACATCAATCGGAGAGTATGCTTTTGATAATTGCGAGGTTTTAGAATCTGTTGTCATCCCAGATAGTGTGACATCCATTGGACTGTATGCTTTTCATGATTGCGAATCTTTAACATCCATCACAATTGAAAATCCGGAATGTGAAATTTATGATCATAAATTCACGATTTCTGATACAGCAACAATTTACGGCTATGATAATTCCACAGCAAAAGCCTATGCTAGAAATTACAAAAGAAAATTTGTTTCTCTTGGGACAGCTCCGGAAATCCTGATAGGAGACGCTAATAAAGACGGAGAATTTAATATTTTGGATATTATTGTATTGCAAAAGTGGTTACTGGGTGCAGGCAATCTGCCGAACTGGAAAGCCGTGGATTTCAACCAGGATGGCATGATAAATATATTTGATTTCGTGCTGGCAAAAAAATGTTATCTAAAAAATTGAGAATAAATAAATTTCGTATTGATAGAACAGGAGTTTTTTTGCCATGAAAAAAGCAAAGGCTTTGCTTGCGAGTATCACAGCATTATCTTGTTTGTGTGCAAGCTGTCTGCCAATGACGGAACAGATTCCGTCAATGTATTCTGTTGTTGCAAGCGCAGAAGATACAGAAGAAATTGCTACTTCTGGGACATGCGGGGAAAATCTGACCTGGAATTTTGAAGAATCCACAGGAACGCTGACAGTCAGCGGAACTGGTGCAATGGAGAATTGGGACATGTATCCTGATTGGCATGATTTTGATAGTGATATTAAAAAAATTATTTTAAAAAATGGTGTGACAACAATTGGAAGTAATGCTTTTTCGTATTGTACTGCTTTAAAATCTATTACAATTCCAGACAGCGTGACAGCAATTGGAAGTAGTGCTTTTTCGTATTGTACTGCTTTAGAATCTATCACCATTCCAGACAGCGTGATAATAATTGGAAGTCATGCTTTTTATTGTTGTACTGCTTTAAAATCTATCATAATTCCAGACAGTGTGACAGCAATCGGAAGGAGTACTTTTGATTATTGTACTGCTTTAGAATCTATTACAATTCCAGACAGCGTGACAGCAATCGGAGAGAATGCTTTTTATTATTGTACTGCTTTAAAATCTATCATAATTCCAGACAGCGTGACAACAATTGAAGGTAGTGCTTTTTTTGGTACGCCATGGCTAGAGACCAAACAAAAAGAAAATCCATTCGTCATTATCAATGGAATTTTAATTAATGGCACGACATGTGAAGTGGAAATCAAGATTCCAGACAGCGTAACAGCAATCGGAGGGCATGCTTTTTGTTATAGTTCTTTGACATCTATCACAATTCCAGACAGTGTGACAACAATTGGAGGTAGTGCTTTTTTGGGTACACCATGGCTGGAGACCAAACAAAATGAAAATCTATTTGTCATTGTCAATGAAATTTTAATTGATGGCACAACATGTGAGGGAAAAATTAAGATTCCAGACAGCGTGACAGCAATTGGAAGTAATGCTTTTTCCTATTGTACTGCTTTAGAATCTATTATCATTCCAGATAGTGTGAAATCAATTGGAAAGAGTGCTTTTGAATATTGTACGGCTTTAGAATCTATCACAATTCCAGACAGCGTAACAACAATTGGAGATGGGGCTTTTTCTTGTTGTTCTGCTTTAACATCGGTCACAATTTCAGACAGTGTGACATCAATCGGAGAGTGTGCTTTTTATGGTTGTGAATCTTTAACATCCATCACAATTGAAAATCCAGCATGTAAAATTTCAGAAGATGACTGCTGTGGAGATGCTGCAATTTTTGAGCCAGCGACAATCTACGGCTACGATAATTCCACAGCACAGACATATGCTGAAAAATATAACATAAATTTTGTTTCTCTCGGCACAGCTCCTGCTTCAACAGACACTAGCACAACATGGAATGGTAGTAATACGGATATGAATGGCGATGACAGAACAGACACCGCTGATACCGTATTAATATTAGTCTTTTCTGCGGAATATGGTGCAGGAAAAGTCAGCAGTTTTGCGGAATTCATGGAAAACTACCAGAAGTGATTTTATAAAAGAATAGTTGAAAAATTACCCTGCCGGGCGCAGGGTAATTTTTTAATTTCTCTCATTACTTTAATTGTGAATTTTTTGTGAATTTTGAGAAAAGCTATTGACAAAACTGTTTTAACTGTGTATACTGTATATGAACAGAAAAATAAATTTAAATCCAAATAAGAAGAAAGGAGAATTGCATTCCAGTGAATATCTTCATAGATAATAAAAGCGATATGCCGATCTATGAACAGATCTGCACCCGCATCAAAGCGGAAATCATCAGCGGATCTCTCAAAGAAGATGACCCCCTGCCATCTATCCGGAATCTGGCAAAAGATCTCCGGATCAGCGTTATTACAACAAAACGTGCTTATGACGAATTAGAACGTGAGGGTTTTATTTACACAATTGCCGCAAAAGGCTGTTTCGTTGCACCGCAGAATACGGAGTTACTCCGGGAAGAAAATCTGCGGAAAATTGAGGAACACATGCTAGAAATTCTGCGGCTTGCGGCTTGCTGTGATCTCACAGAACAAGATCTGTGCGATATGATTAGAATCATGAAATCAGAATAAGGAGACGAAAATCATCATGCAAACAAAAAACACATTAGAAATCAAAAATCTGACAAAGTCTTATAAAGACTTCAGCTTACAGGATCTGAATTTGACATTGCCGAGCGGCTGCATCATGGGATTGGTCGGAGAGAATGGCGCAGGCAAAAGTACCGTGATTAAATTAATCCTGGATATGATCCGACGGGATGCTGGAAGCATTTTGATTCTGGGACAGGATAACCGGGAACATCCGGAAATTCTCCGGGAAGATCTGGGGATCGTCCTGGATGATACGGGATTCTCTGGTTGTCTGACACCGAAACAGATCAATCATATCATGAAAAACAGTTTCCGGAACTGGGATGAAAATTATTTCCGGGGCTTCCTGAAAAAATTATCCGTCCCGGATAACAAACAATTTAAAGAATTTTCCAAAGGCATGAAGATGAAATTATTTATTGCGGTTGCCATGTCCCATCATCCGAAATTCCTGATCCTGGATGAAGCAACGAACGGATTAGATCCTCTCGTCCGGGACGAAATCACGGACTTGTTTTCAGAATTTACACGAGATGAAACACATTCCGTCCTGATCTCATCCCATATTGTCAGCGATCTGGAAAAAATCTGTGATTACATCGCATTCCTGCACAAGGGCAGACTCATGCTTTGTGAAGAAAAGGATATGCTGAAAGAAAAATACTGCATTGTGCATTGCCGTCCGGATCAGATCCAGAAATTTCCGCAACATGCCATCAAGGGAAAACGCATCACAGAATACAATGCAGAAATCCTCACAGAGCGCAGTCTTGTCCCAACAGGATTATCCATCAGCCCCGTAGGAATCGAAGAATTATTTGTATTCATGGCAAAGGAGGAAACATAACATGAAAGGCTTATTATTAAAAGATTTCTACATGATCATGAAATATTGCAGAATATATCTGATTGTGATATCCATTTTGTGGATTTTTACACCGTTTGCGGAAGAGGTAATTTTCATACTCTATCCTTGTCTGTTGACTGCCATGATCCCAATCAATTTGCAGATGTACGATGAGAAAGAACGATGGAGTTGCTACAGTTGCACGCTCCCCTACAGTTCCGGACAGATTGTTTCTGCAAAATATCTTCTGAATCTGTTCACAATCCTGTTGAATCTTGCGATCATCTCGCTCGGACAATTCATCCGGATGCTGTGCGTTTCCGGATTCAACCTGGAAGAACTGCTTGTTTTGCTGTTTTCCGGACTGTTAATTAGTGTCATTCCGACAATGTTCGTACTGCCGTTTATTTTCAAATTCGGCGCAGAAAAAGCGCAGCTCGCTTATATGATCCTGGCAATTACCATCGGAGGTGCATTCGCATGGATTACGATAGCAGAAGATGGAATCGAGACTGAGACCGCAATTTTGGAAGTGTTGCAAAATCCAACACTCTTCACAGCAATTGCTCTCGCAGGCATTGTGATAATCTATATAATTTCCTGGCAGATCAGTATGAAACTCTATGCCCGGAAAGAATTTGATTAAAATGAAAAATTTTTAGTAACGACAGAAAGTGAGATAGCACATGAAAGGCTTATTATTAAAAGATCTCTACATGATCAAATCTTATTGCAAAGCATATCTGTTTCTGATCCCAATTTTCTGGATTATCGGCTCATTTTCAGAAGATTCTTCATTTTTAACGATCTATCCTTGTCTGTTGACTGCCATGATCCCGGTCAGCTTGCAGACGTATGATGAGAGAGAACGATGGAGTTGTTACAGTTGTACGCTCCCCTATAGTTCCAGACAGATTGTTTCCGAAAAATATCTTCTGAATCTGTTTACAATCCTGTTGAATCTTGCAATCATCCTGCTCGGACAACTCATCCGGATGCTGTGCGTTTCCGGATTCAACCTGGAAGAACTGTTTGTTTTGCTGTTTATTGGACTACTCATCAGTGTCCTTCCGACAATGTTCGTACTGCCGCTTATTTTCAAACTCGGCGCAGAAAAAGCACAGCTCGCTTATATGATCCTGGCAATTATCATCGGAGGTGCATTTGCAGGGATTACGATAGTAGAAGATAAAGCAGAAACTGGAACGGCAATTCTGGAAGTGTTGCAGAATCCAGCAGTCTTCACAGCAATTGCTCTTGCAGGAATTGTAATACTCTATGGTATTTCCTGGATACTCAGCATGAAAATCTACGCCCGGAAAGAATTTACATAAGACAGGAGAATGATCGCATGATTAAAAATATGATTAAGGGCATTATTTTTGACATGGACGGACTGATGTTTGACACAGAAAAATTATTGGCGAAATACTGGATGCAGGCGGCACAGGAAGCGGGATATCCTATGCAATTGGAGCATGTACTTGGTATCCGGAGTTTATCCGCAATCTATGCCAAACCGAAACTACAGGGGATTTTTGGACAGAATTTTGATTATGAAACAATCCGTGCGAGACGACGGGAATTAACCGCACAACATCTGGAACAGTATGGCATAGAAAAAAAGCCAGGATTAGAACAATTATTAGAATATTTGTCCCGGAATGATTACAAAATCGCCGTTGCCACAGCAACAGACAGAGAACGCAC
>CAMWOX010000006.1 GCA_947175975.1 uncultured Ruminococcus sp. | reverse complement strand
TTTTTTTTTTTATCTTTTTTTTTTTTATTTTTTTTTTTTTTTTTAAAAAAGGTTTTTTTTTTTTTTTTTTTTTGGCGGTGGCTTGTTTGTGTGCTTGTTTAATACTTGTTTATATATATAATAAGGTATCGACCCCCAAACTACCTAGATTCATTTGCAAACTACCTAGATTCATTTGCGTAACTAACTAGATTCATTTGCATAATTCCCTAGAATGTATTGACAATCTAGGGAATTTGTGCTATACTATTCTTGGAGGTGTTTTTATGGCGAAATTAAGGGGAACTGAACTTGTTGAAAAACGAAATGTGCTGAATGAACTGAAAGCCAATAATATGACTTTACAGGAAATTCGTTTTTTCAGTATCTATCTTTCTAAAATTAATGCACGAGATATTTCAACCAGAAAAGTCAAATTTCCGTTATCTGATTTTCAAAAGATTATGGATTTAGGAAGAATGAATATTCAGCATATTAAACAGGCAACAGACGGACTTCTCACAAAATTAGTACATATCAAGAACGAACGTGGTGGATATTCTGCATTTCAGTTGTTCAAAGAATGTACTGTAGATCAGGATGAAAATGGTGCATGGTACGTAGAGATTGATGCGCATGACAAGGCATTACCACTGATGTTTGAGTTCAAGGAATATTATTTCACTTATGAACTCTGGAACGTTCTTACACTTGCCAGTAAAAATCAAGTGAGAATGTACGAGATTCTGAAACAATATGAATTTATTGGGAAATGCCATGTCTCATTGGAAGAACTCAAAAATTTTCTGGGAATTGAATCGAAAGAATATCCTCGTTGGGACAATTTTAAAACTTATGTCCTTGACAGCTGTCAGAAAGCCTTAGCAGAACATACCGACATCACATTCACTTATGAACCCATCAGAACAGGACACAAGTTTACTGCTGTCATGTTTTTCATCCGAAAGAATGAGAACTATGTTGACCATCTGAAACTGGATGATTACATTCAGAGAAAGAAACCGATTGAAGTAACAGTGAAAGCTGAACTGTCAGAAGTCTGGACTCCACTTGACAGAGATACAGATGATGAGACAGCAGAGGCAATTTATGGTGATGAAAATTTAGCTTTTCTTGCCGGCGCATGTGATTATGAATTTTCTCCACAAGAAACAAGAGTCTTATTTGATTATCTTCTTGCCATTGGATTAGTTGGCAGAAATAACGAAGTGGAACGCTATAAATTGTTACGACAAGCCTACAATAAATTAAATGCTATGCCAAACATTCCCCAAAGAGATTCTGCGGAATCCAATGTTCATAACAGACGTTTCGGACTGATCAAATGGCTTTTTGAAGATAAATATGACTTTAAAATTTAATTCTATTTCCAGAATCGTCGTAGAAGCCTTAGAAATGCCCGTAGGGACGTTTTAACAGAAAAATTGTAAAACTACATCCTTAAATTTTAGCGTGGCTTTAAAGGGCATTCTGGATGATTCTGGAGGATGGAAGAGATTTTATTAAATCTAATGTTCATCACAGACATTTTTTTCTGTAGAATATAATTTCTTCATTCATACAATAGGGACACTTTTCTTTTAAATGGCAAAGTTGAGAAAAAGTAATAAAACTGAAGGTACAATGGTATATTTTTAATCAAAATTTACTATTGACAAAACACGTTGTGGGTGTTATAATATAAGACATAGCACTGCTGTGTGATTTATCAATTGTTGGGTTATGATTGATTTTGTACAGTTAACCATTCGGTTCTTGATAGTATTTTTTAGAAGATTTTGAATTGTATTTGTTAATTGTATTGATATGTGACAAGATAGCATAAAAGACAGAGTCCAGAATAGCTGGACTGCTGAGAGAGTTATGACGATTTGGTGGAAGTTTAGCATATAAAATGTCGTCTTTTTACCTGTTTATGCGAAAAGTTAGGTAGGAATTAGATTTGAAGGGCAGGCATGGGTTTACGCATATTTTTCTTATTCTCCATCCTGCCTTTAAAAATAGGTGTTTTTATATTTTTCATGCTTTATATGGCACTATAATAAGTTGGAATAATGGTGGTGAGTACGTGGATAGCTTTAATAGCCGTGAATTACATATTGTATATGCTTCAGATGATAGGTTTGCTGAGATTTTAGGAGTTTCTCTTGTTTCACTTTATGAGAACAATGGTGACATGAATGAAATTTTTGTTTACGTCCTTGATAGTGGGATCTCTGAGGCAAATAAGAATCGATTGCTCTCGATTTGCACCAAGTATGATCGAGAGGAAATTCAATTTATTTCAGCTCGGGATATTAGCAAAATATTGTCAATGAATGTCAACACAGATCGCGGTTCTTTGAGTCAGTATGCAAGGCTGTTTGTTTCTAGAGATCTTCCGGAAGCTCTGGAGCGCGTACTCTATCTTGACTGCGATATTATTGTAAATAGCAGTTTATATGAGTTATGGAATCTTGATTTAGAAGGAAAAACAATAGCTGCGTTAAAAGATGCTTTTAGTAAACAGTATAGAAAGAATATAGAATTACAGCCGAATGATATAATGTTTAATTCTGGTGTTATGCTGATTGATATGAAACGCTGGAAGGAAAACCAAATTGAAAGGAAACTGCTTTCTTTCATCAAAAGGCATAATGGTGTGATACAACAAGGCGATCAAGGGGCACTGAATGCGGTTCTCTCAAAAGATATATACTGTTTTCATCCGCGCTTTAATTCTATCACTATTTTTTATGATTTTACTTATGAGGAAATGCAGGTTTATCGAAAGCCAGTAGATTTTTATAGTAAAAAGGATATTAAGCAGGCTGTTGAGCGTCCGGTTATTATCCACTATACGACGAGTTTTACAAGTACACGTCCATGGATTGAAGGGAGTAAGCATCGCTACAAAGATAGATGGCTGTATTATAAGAGCAAAAGTCCTTGGGCGGAAGAACTATTGTGGAAACCTACTCAAGTTAGTGGTTTGAAGGGAGCATATATCAGCCTGTCGGCAAAGCTGCCGCACAAGATCATGATACGATTGTCAGGGCTGCTTCAAGTCTATGGAAGACCATTTATATATAGCTTGAAGAAGTGATTTCTCCTTTTGCGGTGTAATTCGTTCCAGGGAATGAAATAACAGTGATGGTGCACAGGGCGAAGATACACAAATGAAAAAATGGTTCGACCGACAAAAGCTCTTTTACGTGCTTATGCATCAGCTGAAAAGCTGAAAACAAGCTTTTGTCGGGTAAACCAAAATAGAAACAGTTTCAGGTGTGGGAGGCTTAAATGTTAAATATTGGTATAATGACTTGGCTGCATAACAGTAACTATGGTACAGTGCTTCAAGCGTATGCGTTGCAGAGCTACCTTCGGAGCTGCGGTTACAATATAACAAATATTGATTTTAATGCCACAGCGCCAGAGAAGGTGAAGAACCTGATTTATTGCGGTAACTCTCTAGGTCTCTTTTTAGAAAAGTTTGAAATGGCCAGGACAAAAAAAGCGGCAGACTCTGCGATGCATAAGATCAAAGAAGAAAGATTTCAACGATTTATTACGGATAACTTTCATCTGACAGAAAAAATCACATCCTATGACCAGCTTGCAGATTATTCCTGTTCTTTTGACACCTATATTTGCGGGAGTGACCAGATCTGGTCGCCAAATCTGCTGAATCCGCCATATTATTTGAGCTTTGTTGATAAGGACAAGAAAAAAATTGCATATGCTTGCAGCTTTGGTGTAAGCAGTATACCTGGTAAGAAAAAACAAAAGATTCAAATCTATTTAGGAAGGTTTTCTCATATCTCTGTCCGGGAACAGGAAGGGAAGAACATTGTGAAAGATCTGTTGGGTATTGAAGTCTGTACAACAGTAGATCCTGTTTTTCTTCTGGATCATTGCGAGTGGGATAGCATTGCTTCTGGCAGAGACGTGAAAGACCATTATGCATTTGCGTACTTTTTGACGTATAATGAAGACTACATCAGAATTGCAAAGCAAGCAGCAAAACAATTGGGCATTCAATTGGTTTTGGTTCCTGCGGTGAGAGAGGAATACAGAGTCGATGCTGAGCTGGTGCAGAATGCCGGCCCCGCCGAATGGATTAGCTTGATTAAACATGCTGATGTTGTCTTGACAGATTCTTTTCACGGATGCGTATTCTCTTTAATCTATGAGAAACCCTTAATGATTTTCAGACGATTTAAGGACACAAGCAAAAACTCTCAGAATTCCAGAATATACACACTTGTCAAACAGTACGGCTTAAAGGACAATGTTGTGGAGTCTTTTGATACAGCACAATTGGAAAAGATCATGCAGTATAAATCGAATATAAGGGAACGCATTGACAAGAATGCCGAGTTCTCTAAGAATTGGCTCAATTGCGCATTAAGGAAGTGAATGCCGGTGCAGAATCATCTTCATGATATGGATGAAGAAAATTGTTGTGGCTGCGGTGCATGTTTACAGATATGTCCACAATCATGTATCAGCAGTGCGGAAAATAAACGAGGGTTTGCAATTCCGGTAATCGATGCAGAAAAATGCGTCAATTGTGGGTTATGCAAAAAGGTCTGTCCTTGGCAGTCAATTCTGCGAAAGAACCAGGTAATAGAAAGTTATATAGCGAAAGCCGCTCAGGAAAGTGTTCAGAAGAAGTGCACTTCCGGAGGGATTTTTAATCTCCTTGCCGAAGAAATTCTAAAAAATGGCGGCGTTGTGTATGGGTGTGAATGGACAGATGAACTTCTTGTGCATCATGTAAGAGTGGATCGTGTTGAAAATTTACCAGGATTGCTACAGTCTAAGTATGTGCAGTCAGATACGGAAAGAACGTTTATTGAAGTAAAAAAGGATCTCAATGCAAACCGATTTGTGCTGTACAGCGGAACTGCCTGCCAGCTTGCCGGACTGAAAAATTTTGTGGGAGAACATGAAAATCTGATTCTTGTTGAAGTAGCATGTCATGGGGTTCCTTCACCGGGTTTGTTCCGGGAATATATACACTGGATAGAAGAGAAAACCCAAAAAAATGTCGTGGGTTTTCAATTTCGCAACCGGAAAAAACATAAAAAAGGCGAACATTATCAGCTCAGAATTAATTATTCTGACGGAACTGAAGAATTTAGATATGCTGCATTTGATCCTTATTATGCATCGTTTATTTCCGGACAGACATTACGTGGTGTCTGCTATGATTGCATCTACAAAGGAAAGGATCGGGTCGGTGATATATTACTTGCGGATTTCTGGGGCGCAGAAAAAGAGCATCCGGAATTTCATGCTGAAAACGGCGCTTCAGCAGTTGTTATTCTAAGCTCTAAAGGAAAAGAAGTATTTGAAAAGATCAATGTAACTTGTAAGCCAAGCAGCTGGGAGAAGGTCACTGCTCATAACAGGAGCTTAATTGAGGGAGCAGAAAAGACAGATTTCTATCAAACAATTGACATCAATCGCTTTATTCCCAAAGTTACAGCTAAAACGTTATTAAAAGTTTACATGCCTGAAAAAATAAAATATCTTTTAAAGCGTTTATAGGAAGAGGTAGCAAAATGAAATATACTGCTCGATATTTTAAGGAGAGTTTACCTGAATGGAAAAGAAAGAAAGACTCGGTTCTTGTTCGGCATATTTTACGTCCGATTTCGTTTCATGTTGCTAGTGTTATGGCGAATCTTGGAATTACAGCCAATCAGGTTTCATTCTTTTCCATGCTGATTGCATTGATTGCCGGTGCACTGTTCTTGATTACCGGAAAAGCATTTCATGTGGCAGGCAGTCTGACTGTGGTTCTCTGGATGATTTCGGATTGTACAGACGGTAATCTGGCAAGATCCGTCAAGCAGCAGAATTACGGCGAATTTGCCGATGGCATGAGTGGCTATTTTCTCGTAAACTGGCTGTTTCTGTGTCTGGGTATGTGCGCCTACCGTGATGGTGGGGTGATCGTTTCCCAGAATCATGTCTGGATTATGTTCGTTGGTGCTTTGGCGGCAAGCTTTGATTCGCTTTCACGGCTGGCAAATCAAAAATTCATCAATACTGAACATGAGCTGATTGAACAAGGCAGAATCAAAATAGAGAAAAGCAGCAGCAACCCGCTTGGAGACAATCGGATGGCAAAGGTGTTTTTTCGCATTATGCGGGAAACCAATCTGAATGGTCTGTTTCTGCCGCTGCTCCTGCTGGCTTCGATTTTCAATTTTATAGATTTGTTTGTGATTTTCTATGCGCTGGAATACTGTGCGATGTTTGCAGGAACTCTGTTTACTTTAATCAGAAAAGTACTTAAGGAAAATAAGTTGAGAGGCGGAAATGAACAATGAGTATGGATGAGGCAGTTTCCAAACTCCAGAAGCTGCAGGAAGTGGAATTTGAGTTGCTTCAGGCGGTTGATTTGCTTTGTCAGACACACCAGGTGGACTATTTTCTTGCCTGCGGTACATTGCTTGGTGCAGTCAGACATGAGGATTTCATTCCTTGGGACGATGATGTCGATATTTTCATGACTCGTGCCAACTATGAAAAATTCCTGGCAATTCCTGCGGAGTGTGTCCCGGATACCATGCACATCCGAACATATCAGAATACGGAAGCCACTGACTTTAATATCTCGTTTCAGACTAAGATTGAATCCACCCGGAAAAAGGTGCTCCGAAAAATCGGTGACAAAGAGGTAAAATTGATGATCTGGATCGACATCTTTGTGATCGACGGTATGCCGGGCAGTGAATGGAAACGCAGACTTCACTACAATAATCTCATATTTCACCAGACACTGTTTCGGATTGCACGTTCCTACCGTTACGGCGAATTAAAGGAAAAGAAACGTGGAATACTGGAGAGAATTGGTGTGAAAATTGTGCATCTGATTCCCATAGGCAAAATGATGGATGTGCAACATACAATGGCGAAAACGGAACGCTTATTTGCAAAATACCGGTTTGATGCTTCAGAAAAAGTGATTGCTTATGTTCCGTTGTATCGTAAAAAATGTATTGTAGACCGAACGATTTTTGAAGGGAAACGGAAAGTGCTGTTTCATGGACAATCATTTCCTATCCCCAATGGTGCGGAAGCGTATCTGAAGGCGGTCTATGGGAATTATATGCAGCTGCCTCCAGCAGAGCAGCGGATTCCGTCTCATTGTGAGGATGTCATTGAAGAGTAACAGACCGAAAGATTGCTGTGAAAGGGGAGACGTAACGCAATCATGGATTTGAGAGCACATCAGTTGAACTGTGTATCTGCATTAGAGCAGATTGCTGCATTGTGTGAACAGCAGAATATTCCCTATTTTTTGCTGGCTGGAAGTTGCCTTGGTGCTGTCCGGCATCAGGGATTTATCCCTTGGGATGATGATATTGATATCGGAATCTTTAATGAGGATTATGAGAGATTTGAAAGTGCTGTTTCTTCCGGTCTCTCAGGTGGTTTTACCTGGATCAGCAATGATACCACGTTGAACTATCCTCGCTTCTATGGAAAGGTGATTTATCAGGGAACCGGCTGCGTGGATGTGTTTCGGCTTGTGCCGCTGCCTGCATCCACCGGTGATCGGAAGAAATTGTGGAAAATGCGAAAAATACTCTACAAGCTGTACTGCAGAAAGTTTCATCAGCAATATGAAAATGAAAGTTTGTTTGACCAGGCTGCGTCTTTCGTGATGTCTGCCTCTGTCAGCAAAAAACAAATTGTTCGTTTGGCAAGATGGAATGAAACCCGCTTTTTGAGCCGGCAGTCGGGTGACTATATCAATTTATACAGTATCTATACTTTGGAAAAAGAAACAATCAAAAGGGAATGGCTGCAATCAAGCAGCGAGGTTCTATTTGAGGGCAGGTACTACAGGACGGTTTTGGATACAGATGCATATCTTACCCATATGTATGGTGACTATATGAAGCCACCGGAAGAAAATATGCGAAAACTTCGGCATATAGACATAAGTTTTGGGAGTGAGTAAATGAAGGTTAGATCTACAGTGTCCGTATCTCTCAAAAGCATTTGCATAGCGTTTGCCTATTTCGCATTTCTGGAGCCAAGGTATTTTTATTATGTTTCAGGTTTGAAAACTCTCTTTCGCGGGTTAATCGTACTTTCATTTCTCGGCAGTTTGTGTACTTATGTTTTCTTCTGGAAGGGATATAAACGGAGTAAGATCACAATTCTTGTGATCCTGTATCATGTTTATCTGGTTGCTTTGACTGCCATTCGTGGAGGAAGTTTTCTGGAAGTATCGTTGGATGCGATTAACTTTGTTGGACTAGTTCTGCTGACGGAGTATGTGATCCGTTGGAAGCCGGATTTTCTTTTGAGCGGATTGCTATATCTCCTTCTTGCTGAGGTGTTCATTAATTTTCTGACGATATTGCTGTTCCCGAATGGCCTGTATTCGACAGAATACTTTTCCAATAATTACTTTCTGGGATATGATAATCAGAATATCAATGTCCTGCTTCCCACATTGGTGCTGGCAATAACAAGGTATAAGTACAAGCTTCCATACTCCAGACCGATTTTAATAGTAACGTTGTTTTTGGTGCTTTATACAGTATTAGTGATTTTTTCAGGTGCCTCACTTGTGATTGTTTCACTAACCATGCTACTTTCCCTGCCATTCTTGTGTGAAATGTCAACCATCTGCAATGGCTGGAACTATCTGATTATAAACGTGATGATGTTTTTCTCAATCGTCATATTCAGGCTGCAAAACCTGTTCAGCTTCATTATTGTTGACATGCTGGGTAAGGATTTGACGCTCACTGGCAGAACTTTTATCTGGAAGCGCGTGAATGATTTTATTAAGCGTAATCCAATTCTGGGTTATGGTGTAGAATCGCAGGCGTATCGTTCAGCGAAAATGAAGCTGAAATCATACTATGGGAATCAAATCAGCAGTTCTCTGAATTCGTTTGCCGGGCTCCATGCTCATAATCGCTTTCTTGAAACGGCGTACCGTGGCGGAGTAATCCTGACCGTGATATATTGTGCAATTCTTATTATCTCTGCAAAACAATTATACAAAAATAAAGATGCTGTCATTGCAAAGATGATGTCTATTGGTATGTTCGTTTATCTTACTGGAATGCTGACTGAATTTTATCGATACTCTTATCTTTTCTTCCCACTGCTTTTGATGGCAGAATGCTCCGCAGAGATTGATGGCATGATAGAAAGAAAATATGGAAAAATGACTAACATTTGCTCTGTTTTGACATTTATTCAATAAGGAAGTGAATTCATGAAATCTTTTCTTTCAGAAAGGTTCAAAAAATTATCCCCTCCATTGCTTGCTTCTGCAGCCTTAATGTTTACACAGCTTATTCAGAAAGGATTGCAGCTTATTACCGCACCGATCTACACACGGCTTCTTACTCCGGATGAATACGGGCAGGTATCACTGTTTTTCTCTTGGTATGAAATTATGGTGATTTTTACTGGATTATGTTTATCCAAAGGTGTATTCAATAATGGTATGATGGAATTCAAGAGTGAGCGTGATAAATACACGTTCTCCATGTATTCTCTGACATTCCTTTCTACCTGTGTCGTGGGCAGTGTTGTAATTCTGTTCAGCAGATTCATTTACAATTTTATGAAATTGCCGATGAATCTAATTTGCTATATGTTTGTGTTGCTGCTATTTGAAGCTGCACTATCGCTTTGGACAGTGCGTCAACGTTTTGAATACAAATGGAAGCTCACTACCTTTATCACACTGTCACTAGCTGTTCTGGCACCGACCGTAGGTATACTTTCTGTGATATTGTTACCAAAATATCATGTGTATGGAAGAATTATCGGGGAACGGACAGTATTTTTACTGGTCTACCTGTTTTTTGTAATTTATCATGCTAGAAGAGCCAAATTTAAAATCAGTACACAGTTCTGGAAATTTGCGCTGAAATTCAACCTTCCGCTAATTCCGCATTATTTGTCTCTTCATATTCTAAATCATATGGATCGGATAATGATTGCTTCAATCATTGATGAATCTGCAGCCGGAATCTATAGTGTTGCTTATTCTGGTGCAGCTGTTATCAAAATGTTCTGGCAATCAATCAATGCATCATTAATTCCATGGACTTATGAGAAATGTGAAAAAAAAGACTACAAACGCCTTAACGATGTTACAATCGTACTTGTGTTTACCTATGCTATGATTTGCATTATATTCATGTTTCTTGCGCCGGAGATTATGCAGATTCTGGCACCTAAAAGCTATCATGAAGGCATCTACATTATCCCATCTGTTGTTGCAGGTGTTTATTTTTCGGCACTGTACTATATCTTTGCAAATGTAGTGTATTATTATAAAATGCCGAAATATGTCATGATCGGCAGTGTTGTATCCGCAATTGTCAATATCATTCTGAACGCAATTTTTATCCCGATATTTGGCTATATTGCTGCTGGCTATACCACAATGGCATCTTATATGTTGCAGGTATTTGTCGATTATATAGCAATGGTCAAAATTTTAAAATTCAATATTTATAATATGAAGATTATTGGATCTGTCTCTGCCACTGTTGTACTTGTTGGTATTGCTCTGAGCTTTGTGTTTGAATATACAATTGTCAGATATTTGTTGTTGGTGATATTCATTGGCTTTACAGCCATTTATGTTATCAAAAACAAAGAAATATTTCAACAGCTTTTAAGGAGGAAGAAGAAATGAAAGCTTTGATTCTAAACTCTGGTCTTGGTTCCCGCATGGGTGTCCTTACAAGTGAACACCCCAAATGCATGACTGAGATCTCGTTGAAAGAAACAATCTTGAGCAGGCAGCTCAAGTTGATTGCTGCGGCTGGCATCAGGGAAGTTGTCATGACCACTGGTGCATTTGACAATGTTCTCGTGAACTACTGCAACAGTCTTGACATCCCTGTACATATCACATTTGTCAAGAACCCGGTTTATGATAAGACCAATTACATTTATTCCATCTACTGTGCAAGAGAGTATCTCAAGGATGATGATTTAATTCTGATGCATGGTGATCTGGTATTTGAGAATACTGTATTTGACGATGTGGTTTCTTCCGGGATGAGCTGCATGACTGTCAGCTCGACACATGAACTGCCGGAAAAGGACTTCAAGGCAGTGATTGCAGACGACAAGGTGCAGAAGGTGGGCATTGAATTCTTCAATGATGCTATGGCTGCACAGCCGCTCTATAAGATCCTGAAGGATGACTGGAACAAGTGGCTGGATCAGATTGCTGCATTCTGTGAGAGTGGAGATGAAGCACAGAAAAAGTGCTACGCTGAAAATGCGCTCAATGAAATCATAGATAAAAATATTTTTGCACTGGATGTACAGAATCGTCTCTGTGCAGAGATTGATAATCCGGAGGATCTGGCAGTTGTTTCTAACAAGCTGGCTGAAATTGAAAACCGCAAGGTCTATATGTGCTTCTCAACGGACATGATCCACAGCGGCCATATTTCCATTATCAAGAAGGCTGCCCGTCTTGGCAAGTTGATTGTGGGTGTGCTTTCCGATGAGGCAGTAGTTAGCTACAAGCGCTTCCCGCTGCTCCCGTTTGCAGAAAGAAAGGCAATGTTTGAAAACATCGCTGGTGTCTATAAGGTTGTTGCACAGGAGACATTGAGTTATAAAGATAATCTGTTGAATTATAAGCCGGATTATGTAGTACACGGTGATGACTGGCAGACCGGCTTCCAAAAGCCAATCCGTGACGAGGTAACGTCTATCCTTGCCTCTTATGGTGGGCAGCTTGTAGAATTTCGGTACTCGAATGACGAGAAGTATAAGGAGCTGGAGAATCGCGCCCGTGCCGATCTGTCCATGCCCGATGTGAGACGCGCCCGCCTGAAGAAGACGATTTCAATGAAGGGCACGATTACTGCAATCGAAGCACACAGCGGTCTTACCGGTTTGATTGCTGAAAATACGATTGTAGAGCAGGACAGTGGAGCAAGACAGTTTGATGCCATGTGGATCAGCTCTCTCTGTGACTCTACTGCAAAGGGTAAGCCGGATATCGAGCTTGTGGATATGACCTCACGTTTTCGCACGATTGACGACATTATGGAAGTCACTACCAAGCCGATTATCTTTGATGGTGATACAGGCGGACTGACTGAGCATTTTGTCTATACCGTCCGCACGCTGGAGCGTATGGGCGTTTCAATGGTCATCATCGAAGACAAGACCGGTTTGAAGAAGAATTCTCTGTTTGGTACAGAGGTTCAGCAGACACAGGCATCTATTCCGGACTTCTGCGAAAAAATCAAGGCTGGTAAAAAGGCACAGAAAACAAAGGATTTCATGATCTGTGCCCGTATTGAAAGCCTGATCTTGGAGCAGGGCATGGATGACGCACTGGAGAGAGCGTTTGCATTTGCTGGTGCCGGTGCTGATGCGATCATGATCCACAGCCGCAAAAAGGATCCGGCAGAGATTTTTGAGTTCGTAGAGAAGTTCCGTGCAAAGGATTCTACGACACCGATCGTTGTTGTTCCGACATCTTTCAATATGGTTACTGAGGAAGAGTTCAAGGAGCGCGGCGTTAATGTTGTAATTTACGCAAATCAGCTCACAAGAACAGGATTCCCTGCAATGCAGAATGCTGCAAGAATGATTCTGGAGCATCATCGTGCAAAGGAATGCGATGACATCTGTATGCCGTTCAAGGATATCATCCGTCTGATCCCTGAGGATGTATAAGGAGCAGCTATGACAGAAAAACATATGATGTATGCAAGCGGAGATTACTCCGAGCTGGATTCATATTTTACCGGACTTGGGGTAAAGCATGTATTGCTTGTATGCGATGGGGCTATACAGTATCTGAAGCTGGATCAGTATTTTTCTGCATTAGAGAAGCGGCTTGGCATTCGTGTGATTCGATTTACAGATTTTCAGCCGAATCCCCTGTATGAGTCGGTTATCAATGGCATTCGATGTTTTCATGAGAATCATTGTGAGATGATCGCAGCAGTTGGCGGCGGTAGTGCTATGGATGTGGCAAAATGCATTAAGCTGTACTCCAATATGGATAATGCGCAGAAATATCTGAAGCAGGAGATTGTTCCCAATGACGTGCCGCTGCTTGCCGTTCCTACGACTGCCGGTACAGGCAGCGAGGCGACACGGTATGCCGTCATTTACTACAACGGCGAAAAGCAGTCTGTTGCAGATGAAAGCTGTATTCCCTCTGCGGTTCTGATTGATCCCAGCGTATTAAAAACGCTGCCGCTGTATCAGAAAAAAGCAACCATGATGGATGCGCTTTGTCATGCGATTGAATCCTATTGGTCTGTCAATTCTACCGACGAGAGCATGGAGTATTCCAAGTATGCAATCCAATTGATTCTTTCCAATATGCAGGGATATCTGGATAATGATGATGAGGCAAATGCAAATATGCTCAGAGCTGCGAATATTGCAGGCAGAGCGATCAACATCACGCAGACAACAGCGGGTCATGCGATGTGCTATAAGCTGACAAGTCTGTATGGTATTGCGCATGGTCATGCGGCAGCCCTCTGTGATGCAGCTTTGATTCCTTATATGATTACACACTGTGAACAGTGTATCGATCCACGTGGTGCAGAGCATCTGGAAAAGGTCTTTGTAGGGATTGCAGAAGCGTTTAACTGTGATCTGAACGCTCTTGCAGAACAATTTAAGACCATAGTTGGTTCTCTTAATTTGTCGTCACCTGAGCTTAGAGCACCGACGGACATACATATTCTGAAAACATCTGTCAATCCAGTACGCTTAAAGAATCATCCGATCAAGCTGACTGTTGAAGTCATTGAAAGCCTTTACAAGCAAATTCTGAATGTGGGAGAATAAAAATGAAGGTTGAACGTTTAGTAGAAATTATAGGAGCAGATTTTTATACCGGTGTTCCAGATTCTCAGCTCAAAGCACTTTGCAATTATCTGATGGATACCTACGGCATCGATCAGAAGCATCATATCATTGCTGCCAATGAGGGTAACTGCACTGCACTGGCAGCAGGCTATCATCTGGCGACCGGAAAGATGCCTGTTGTATATATGCAGAACTCCGGCGAAGGCAATATTATCAATCCTGTTGCATCGCTACTCAATGACAAGGTCTATGCCATCCCAATGATCTTCATTGTCGGCTGGCGCGGTGAACCAGGTGTTCACGATGAGCCGCAGCATATCTATCAGGGCGAGGTTACGATCAAGCTGCTGGAGGATATGGATATCAAGACCTTTATCATCGGCAAGGATACGACTGAGGACGAGTTGACCGCAGTCATGGATGATTTCCGCAAGGTACTTGAAACTGGCAAGCAGGTTGCATTTGTTGTTCGCAAGGGGGCATTGACCAATGCACCGAAGGTCGAGTACAAGAATGACAACCAGATGATTCGTGAGGAGATTATTCAGCATATCGTCAAGGCGACCGGCGAGGATCCGATCGTTTCCACAACTGGAAAACCAAGCCGTGAGCTCTTTGAGACTCGTGTCACAAACGGACAGAGTCACAAGTATGATTTCCTGACGGTTGGATCTATGGGACATACGTCCTCAATTGCGCTTGGTATAGCTATCAATAAGCCCAATCAGAGAATATGGTGTGTAGACGGCGATGGCGCTGTTCTCATGCACATGGGAAGTATGGCAGTTCTCGGCGCAAACAAGCCAAAGAATGTCGTGCATGTGGTCATCAACAATGGTGCGCATGAGACAGTTGGTGGTATGCCGACCGTTGCAGCGCAGATCGACCTGGTCTCAATCGCAAAGGCTTGTGGTTACCCCAATGCTGTTTGTGTAGATAATTTCGATGATCTGGACAAGGAACTTGAGGCTGCCAAGAGCAGAAACGAGCTGTCACTGATCGAGGTCAAGTGTTCGATTGGTGCGCGGGATGATCTTGGCAGACCGACGACGACAGCTCTTGAAAATAAGCAGAATTTCATGGAATACCTCAATCTGCTATAATTGCATTGCCCCTAAGCATTTTGAATTCGGCAAGAACACAGACGGCAACGATGTGTCGATGACTGTGATCAGCCTTGAGTTCAGCTCTGAGTGGAAGCCTAGATGATGAGCCGCATCATCCTGTGAATGATGAAAAAACAGCGTACTCTATGCGCAGTACAAGGCACTGACCGAGCAGGAGAGCAAGGTCATCTTAGGTGGGCATCTCGGTGAATACAAGTATTATGACATAGATGCAGTCGTTGTATTTACACTTGGCTTCTGTAAGAGAGAACTGTAAACTTGGAATATGAAATTGAACGGTTCATAGATCTCTGTGCACCGTTCATTTCACATATAGACGAAAACTGAGGTGTATCGTAAAACACAAGGTATTGAATCTGGCAAGGTGTCCGGATCAAAAGTTGTTGCGAAGGCTGAACCGGAGGAGCGTGTCGGCATCCTCTGTCTGGATGACGGAAAGCCGTCCATCGTAGAATACTATGATGAGATGACCGACGACATGATCCACAGCCGTGAAGCTGACGGCACGCTCTCTTATAATTATGGTGTGATCTTGAATTATCTGTTCCGTGTGGACAAGCTGAATTAGACGCTTGCTGTGAAGCTGCCGCTGCATCGTGCATTTAAAAAGATCCCGTATATGACGATATCCGGAGAATTTATGTCGCCGGAAGAGCCGAATGCTTATAAGTTTGAAACGCTGGCGCTGGATATGATGAAATTGCAGGATGACTGTCTTGCATATGAGGTCGATAGAAATAAGGAATTTGCACCTGTTAAGAATAAGACTTGTGTGGATTCGGTCGATACTGCAAGAAAATTGCTGCGATTGAATGGTGTAGAATTGTAAAATGACAATCATAGTTACTGGCGGTGTAGGATTTATTGGCTCAAATTTTATATTCTATATGTTCCGAAAATATTCTGAATATAGAATTGTATGTGTTGACAAACTGACATATGCGGGAAATCTTTCAACTCTTGCTCCAGCAATGAAGAATCCAAACTTCAGATTTGTAAAGCTTGATATCTGCGACTGAGAAAACGTATACAAACTTTTCAAGGAGGAAAGACCTGACATCGTTGTGAACTTTGCAGCAGAAAGTCATGTGGATAGAAGTATAAAAAATCTGGAGATATTTCTACAAACAAATATCATCGGAACTTCTGTACTTATGGACGCTTGCAGAAAGTATTGTAATGTACGCTTTCATCAGATAAGTACAGATAAAGTTTATGGTGATCTTCCACTTGAATCGGATTTACTTTTTACAGAGGACACACCGATACCTACATCAAGTCTGTATTCAAGTTCAAAGGCATCGGCTGATTTGCTTGTAATGGCCTACCATGGTACTTAGAGCCTGTTTAGTATCTTTTGAGAATAATACGAATAAAAGCTAAAGAAACCATTTGAAAAAAATTCTGTAAAAGACGTTCACAATTTTTCCAAAGTCTGCGGCATTTGTCAAGCCAGCCGAAAGAACGTTCAACAATCCAGCATTTTGGAAGAACTTTAAACGCATGAAGTTCACTGCGTTTAACAACCTCTACTTCTGCACCTGAAATTGCTTTCATTTCATTAGCAAACTTCTCCCCTGTATATCCTCCATCGACAAGAAGTTTTTTCAGTCACATCATAGTAATACTCTACCATATCTATTGCTCCCTTACGATCATTCACATTTGCAGTAGATATCATGATCGTATGCGGAAGTCCGAAAATATCTACCCCGATATGCAGCTTTATTCCAGAAGTTTTTTTCCTGCATCATAGCCCTTGCTTTCAGCTGTATCTGCATTCTGAATGCTTTTAGAATCTACAATGAGCATGGTTGTCTTTGCTTCACGACCATTTTCTTTTCGCTCCATTTCCACCAATTTCCCCAGAATTCTATCAAGCAGACTAACTCCGTCTTCATCTTCTTTTGCCCATATATCATAATGATAGTGTACATTTTGCCAGTTAGGATAATCATGCGGAATTGCCCTCCATGTATAGCCTTCTTTCATCAGATACAGTACTGCACAAAAGATGTTGTACAATTCATATTTTCGTGGATGCGTCTTCTTTGTTGCTCCTTCCAGTTCCTCTCGTATCAGCTCAATTGTTCCCTTGTAATATCACTTGGATATTCTTTTCTCATTCCCTTTCACCACCAACTATTTTTATCTATGATACATCTTTTTGTGTTGTTTGTAAAGATACTAAACAGGCTCTTAAGATCTGCATGTAACGATCTTGCGCTGCTCCAACAACTACGGACCGTATCAGTTTCCTAAGAAAAGGTCGAGTTAGAGTGTATTCACATAACTATTGACAAGAAGAGAAAAATAATGTAAAATAAGAATATGGAACTGACAAGAAAACAATTTGCGAAAATGGAGCATTTGATGCCAGTCGCAAGAAAGAAACCAACTGTATCGAACTATCAATTTTTATGTGCATTGCTGTATATCATAGAAAATGGCTGCAAATGGAGGGCACTGCCAGAAAAGTACGGAAAATGGCATACAATATACATGAGATTTAGCCGCTGGAGTAAAAACGGAACGATTCAGAGAATATTTGAAGAAATGCAGAACCAGGGAATCATAGATACAAAAACAGATGTATTATGCCTTGATAGTACCAGCATCAAGGTACATCCTGATGCAGCAGAAGCAAGAAAATCGAATGGAAAGCAAAGTATCGGACGTTCAAAAAGGGGCTGACAACGAAGATACATCTTGTATGTACTTCTGTTGAATACGCTTTTGTATTTTCTATTTCTTCTGGAAATTGCCATGATGCTCCACAGGGAAGAAAACTCCTGGATACGATCTGCTTCGAAACGGGAGATACTGGTACGGTGATAATCGCTGTATTGTTCCAAATCTACCGTTTTTCCATGATAATTAGGGCTGAACATTGCCAAAAGAACAGACGGTACATGGTTCTGTTCTGCTTCTGACAAAATCTCATACAGATTATTTTCCTTTAAACTATTGCAAATTGTTTCAGAATGATGTATACTGATATTCATAGGACAGCCACTTCTTTGAGTTGATGTATTTCGCAATTACATTATAACTCTTTTGGAGTCGGTTGTCTTTATTTTTTGTGCATTTTTTTCGGTTGTTCGTTTATAGAAAGAAGCCAATTTAACTATAGATTATTCTTTTACAATTTCTGAACCTAAAGATATTACGGATTACGTTTTTAGGATTAATGCAGACACAGAGAAATTACGTGAAGAGGTTGAATTTGCCTAGAAAAATTAAGGGATAAATATCCAATATTTTCCTTTTCTGCTATATATGGGGTGGAATAATATGTCAGTAGGTTTATTTAGATATAACAAAGATATAATGGCGGATGACTCAAAACTGGTATTTAGTGCAAATATAGCAAGTGAAGCATTTTATACAAAAGTTTGGACAATAGCTATAAAAGATACAAATACTGCTATTTTTAAAGATGGTTCTAGTACTATAAAAACCTTGAAAAATCAATAAAAATATGGTAAGATATATACGAGGTGAAAAAAATGAGACCACGTAAATATCGAGTAGAATTAACGAAAGCAGAAAGGAAAGAACTTGAGGAAATAGTTTCCAAAGGAAAAAGTGCAGCGATAAAAATAAAACATGCCCATATTCTGCTGAAATTAGATGAATCAGAAGGCAGAAAAGCATTTGCAGGAACAGAAATAAGCAAAGCATTTGATATTAGTGAAAGAACCGTATGCCAGATAGCCAGACGTTTTGTTGAAGAAGGTCTGGAAAGTGCATTGGAACGTAAAAAACAGTTGAATCGCCATCATAAGATAACGGGTGATGTAGAGGCACAAATGATAGCAATCGCTTGTTCTGATGCACCGGAAGGATATAGCAGATGGACGTTACAGATGATAGCTGACAAACTCGTAGAGTTAAAGGTAATAGATTCCATATCCGCAACAGCAGTCGGAACAACTTTAAAAAAAGCAAACTCAAACCATGGCTAGTGAAAGAATGGTGCATTCCCAAAGCCGGAGCAGAATTTGTAGCAGCTATGGAAGATGTGTTAGAGGTTTATCAACGCCCATATAATCCGCTTTATCCTGTTGTATGCCTTGATGAAACAAGCCGTCAGCTGATTGAAGAAACAAGACCATCATTGCCTGTTAAACCGGACGAAATCAAAAAAGTTGATTATGAGTACCGCAGAAACGGTGTAGTAGACTTATTTATGATGTTTGAACCTTTAGCAGGACAGCGTCATGTTGTGGTAACAGATACACGCAAAAGAACTGATTTTGCACATTGCATTAAGCTCCTTATGGATGAATATTATCCGGATTGTGAAAGAATAGTTCTGGTTATGGATAATCTTAACACGCATTCTATTGCTTCGTTGTACACAACATTTACTCCTGCTGAAGCAAGAAGATTAGCTGAAAAACTTGAAATACACTATACGCCCAAGCACGCCAGCTGGCTTGATATGGCTGAAATTGAAATCGGTATCATGAGTCGGCAATGTCTTTCAGATTATCTTATTACTAGGGAGAAAGTTGTTGCTAATGTTTCGGCTTGGTGCGAACTCCGTAACAATAAAAAATCCAAAATCGATTGGCAGTTCACAAATTCTGATTCCAGAATTAAATTGAAAAACTTATACCCTGTTATTGATTAAACTAGCTTTTGGGAGCACTAGTTTTTCTCCAGAACAATTAAATATAGTGTTAGCTGAATTAACTAATTTAATGCAATGGAATGATAATACCTTAATTGGAAATGACCACTATAAAATGCATAGTACATTAGAAGAACTAATCAAAAAAATTCCATTGGAAGCACCTAAGAGTAATGAAAAATTTTATATTTTCTAACATTACAAGGAAGTGAGTTACAATAACTCACTTCCTTCAGCCTGTCAAAAAAGTCCCTGCTTTCAGAAAGGAAGCAGGGATAAAATTATGAATTGAGAAAAGAAAAATAGGGAAACCAGAAAGCAACCAGAGAGGAATGCAGATCATTCCATCTGTGCTTTGCAAATTTTTTCAGGTTCATGGCACCAAATTTAAGCCTGACCCATTTTTTGTTCTGGGAAAGACCTCTGTACAAAGTATAACGCATCGCATGTTTTTCTTTGGCATCTGCAAATACACGCTCTATCGTTTCTTTTCGGAGTGCGTATAACCCCTTCATGCCTGTTGTATGACGAATGTCCTCGACCAACTCAAGATAATTTGACCAGATATGTTTGGTAACCACTTTCTGACATTTTTTACTCTCTGTGCATTTGCTTCTTGAAGGACAGTTTTTACAGTGACAAGGGTTACTTTTGAACTGCCTGTATCCCTTTCTGTCTGTTGTGGCATAGGGTAGAACATGGTTTTCAGGGCAGAGTACACAATCATAATACGTATCATATACATATTTATAGGATGGGAAAAAAAGTTTTTTTCCCATTGGTCTTTTGTATGGCAGAACAGGAACTCTTTCATCATCCAATACTTGTTTGCATATCCAAGGAGTCTTGTAACCACAGTCCATTACTACAAAATACATCTGTGGAAATTTTTCTTTCAGTCTGGTATACAGCGCATCAAATGCTGTACTATCATGTACATCTCCTGAATTTAGTGTAACATCAAGGATATAGGATATACCCATATCTGTCACATGCAGTCTGTGCTGTGTACGCAAAACATTTCCTATGTTCTCCTTTATGAAATATGCCACATTCTGGGTCAGTTATGGATTCTGTTGTTTCTTTTGTCTCTGGCGGCTTCTGGTCATCATCTGAAAACAGCTTCTTTCCATGTTTTTCACGGTCTTCATTGATTTCTTTCCTTAGTTCTTCTTCATACCGTTTTGCTGCTTTCGGCACTTCCTTTTTCATTTTCTTTTTCAGATTGGCATTGGCTTTGATATGTGTTCCATCTAGGAACACTGCCTCTGGAGACAAATAGCCATACTCTGCAATATTTCTCAGTATCCAGTCAAATATCTGTTCTATCACTTCTTCTGTGAAACGATGCCTGAAATTGTAACTAATTGTCGCAAAATGTGGTATCTGTTCTCTCATGGAATACCCAAGAAACCATCGGTATGCTACATTCATCTTGATTTCTTCTACTGTTCTTCTCAAGGAGGGGATTCCATACAGATGCTGGATCAATACCATTTTGAACAGCACGACTGATTCAATTCCAGGTCTTCCGTTATTCTCACAATACAAATCCTTTACTAGCTCGTAGATGTAACTGAAATCTACTGCTTCTTCTATTTTTCTCAGCAAATGGTCTTTTGGTACAAAATCTTCTACACAGAATTCTTCTTTCTGTGTACGGCTATTTTCTTCTTTTCTCAGCATACTCTTTCCCTCCTGCTTCTATTATACTTCTTTCATTAAAAAAAGTCCAGCTTTTTCACTGGACTTTTTCGACAGGCTGAAGGAAGTGAGTTACAATAACTCACTTCCTTATTCTATATTGTCTGCCCAAAACGTCTGCGTGAAGTGGAATTTTTAAGCTCATGTACTTGTTCTGATTGATATGGTGGAATATCCGGCTTTAATGATGATACAATCTTCGTAATATTTTCGGTAGCTGTTTGTCGTCCCTTTGATAAATACCCTCCTACTTCAAAATCAAAATTGGGAAATTTGTCATTCGTCAAAGCAACATACAACTTTTGCTGTTCTGCATCAGACACACTTTTACAAGCACTTTGAAACAATTTTAATGCTGTCTGCACATCTTCATCCGTTATTTTTCTTTGCATGAGTTCTTGAATCATCTTATTTCGCTTAATTTCAGAATCCATGCTATCTTTTTTAATCCGAATAGGATGCTTTGTGTACCCGATAATCGCATTAATATGGTCTTTAGGTGCAGCATAACAGTCTAAATCATTCCCATCATAAATAAGAGTAATATCCAATGTTGATTGCAAGCTGTGTGATGCACGTTCCAATTGCATAGCAGCATTATCCCGTTCATTACGAAGATGTTTCTTCTTGAACGGATTGATTGTCTTCTTGATTTTGTCGTTTAAATCCTGTACTTTCTTAGCAGATTGCCTAAACTCATGTACCATTTGTTGTGCATTCTGATAAAATTCTTGGCATTCTGTAGAAATATGAGCCGTTTTCAGATAATAATACACGCTGCATTTGAAAGCATAATCATTCTTTAACTGAATCATCTTTGCAATATCTTCTTGTGAAAGTGGCTTAGACTCTGGCTTTTCTGGTCTTGTTCTGCTGGGTTCTGATTGTGATTTAGAACACAGCTCCAGAGCAATTTGACGTATAGGCTCTATATCTGTGTTAATTCTATCTTGTTGTACAGAGTGCAATCCTGTTGTAAGCTGCTGTATCTCTAATTCTATTGCATTGACTTGATTTTCTATATTTTCCAATAGATTGTTTTGCTGTCTGATTTCATCATTTCGGCTGACTAATTCAGGATGTCTGCCTTGTGATACAATCTTTCGTGCAAAATAGCCTTCATGTATGGTAGGAATTTGTTCTTTGCCCTGCCGTTCATAACTTCTGTGGTCAATTCTGTCCTGCTCGGATAATCTGACATTACAGCATTTTGCCCAAACTGCTCTCCATTCCTCTACTCGTTCTTTCGCATTCCAGTCATTATAACTTTCTGTATGGCATTTATATTGTTTCCGTCCGGTTTTATCAACCTTCTGAAAAATTTTATGACCGTTCTCGTCAAGGTCATACACCTTACGGCTTTTGCCTGCCCACTTACCATTCGACATAATGCTCCTTGTGGTAAGCATGATATGTGCATGAGGATTGCCATCACCACTATCATGAACTGCCCAATCTGCGCACATTCCTTTTTTAGTTAAGTAATTTACAAATTCTCTTACGGTATCTATCTGTTCGTTCTGTGTCAATTCTCGTGGTAAGGCAACTTCGATTTCTCTCCATAACCTTGCATCTTTTGACTTTTCAATCTTATGAACTGCATTCCATAAAATTTCACGATTGCCATATTCTCTAGGAGCATTTTCACATAATGCTACTCCGCAACATACAATTCTTTGTTTTCGACCATAATTAGATGTGACTCCTGTTTCATAATTTTTTAATTTTTCTCCACTTCGATAAGCGGATGCTGCTATTGCACTTTGTCCTTTTGCTCTGCCACCAATCTTAACACTCAAATGATAAATTGACAATAATTATTCACTTCCTTTCAGAACTGCGATAGGGGAGTCAAGGAGGGTAAGTTCTTGTAAAGTTGAGGAACAATACCTCCACGCACTGGAATACTATATAGACAAATAGCTTTGCTATTTTGGATATGTAGTATGTAAGTGCGCTCTTTTATTAAAAGGTGCTATATAAATATAGCATAAATTCAGAAGTTTGTCAAGCTTCTAAAAACAGTAGTTTCAGAAATACAGCTCTTGACAAATGTCCTAATAAATGATAAAATATTCATGAAAGGTGGTAAAAGAAATGGCAAAAGAAAAACGCTCCTACGAGGAAAGAATTGCTGAATTACAGGAAAAGCAAAAGCAACTGAAAGAACAAGAGAAAAAACTCAAAGCACAACAGTCAAAAGAAGAACGAAAAAAACGGACAAAGCATCTTATTGAAATTGGCAGTGCAGTATACTCCGTTCTCGGTGACAGCTATCAGGAAGGTGATGTAGAAAAATTAATAACTTTTCTCAAACGACAAGAACAACGAGGACGATTCTTCTCATCAGCAATGGGAAGAAATCAAAATCATAATTCTGATACCAACAACTGACCGAGTCGGCAATGTGATTCTTTCGTATTGCCGACTCGGATTTTATTATATGAGTATGCTGTGATAAAAAAATGATATAATTAAAACAATTAATAAAGGAATTGAGCATTCCTACAACCAAACGGTACACATGGTACACACGGTACACAAATGATAATACTATATGTAAATTATAAACTAAAATTATAATGTTAATAAGAAAAAAACGGTACACAAAATAAATGCCTATTTTTAGTGATAATTTATAATTTGTGTACCGTGTGTACCGTTTTGTTTTAAGATAAAAAAACGGTACACAAAACGGTACACAAGAACAGTACACAATCCAGATAGTAAAAAAGCCGCTGACAATATCAACGGCTTTACATAAAAATATTTAGTGAATTATTTCAGCACGGCAAATATAAAAACCTTTTTCATTGTTTTCATGTGTTCCCTCTTTGGTAAGTCCTCTGACAGTTCCAGATGGAAAATCAATGCCAATCCCACGAGAACGTAAATCAGAAAGTGCTTTATTGATATATTTTTTCGGTTGACCTCCTAAGAAATCCTCTCCACAAAAATCAATCATTTCCGTTCTGAAACGTTTGTAAGAAATCGGAATTTTCTTGTTAGGTTCTGACAATGCTGTAATGATCTCAACAATAGCTTGTATATTATCGCTCTCGTCTTGCTTTTCATAGGCAATATCAGATAGACTTTTTCCAGTACGAGCAGACTTTGTCAAATCATCTTCTGTCAGATCGCTGAATCCATCCCATGCAAAACATGCGGTTCTGTTTTCGCCCTGATTGATAATCCTGTAGCATACGGATTTGGCTTTCTTCTGGTAGTTTGACTTAGTCTGAATAATAACACGACGGTCAGATTCAGTTCCGAATGAACGAACACAGATGGCAGAGCATGCGGAATCAATTAATGCTGTACTGCCTGAAACGGCATTGTTTGCATTTTCTGTCTGGGGCATTTTGTTGACATGTGCAACAACCAGGATTGCACAATGATATTCTTTGGCAAGCACAGTCAGAATATTTGTTATGCCTCTGATGTCGTTTGCCTTGTTCATGTTCTTGTCATCCCCTATATAGACACTCCAGGGATCAATAATGACAAGCTTCGGATGAATTTTTTCCAGAAGACCAGCAAAAGCCTGAATCCTTGCAGTGTCGTCTTTATTCTGTGGTAAAAGAAAACTGTCGGTATCAAGGTCTTTTCTGGTTTTCGGTGTTTTCAAGACAAAACAGTTGTCCGGATTCCCATGGGCTTCTTTCATCCGGTTCAGGATCATGCTTTCATTGTCTTCTGCTGAAATGAACAGGACTTTTTCCGGCTTGATCGCAGTCTGTGGACTGCCATATCTGGGAAGTGTGCGTCCGGTTGTGATATCGGATGCAATTCCGACAGTCGCAAAGGATTTGCCTGTTCCGCCGGCAGCATACATGATCGTGATTTCTCCGATAGGCAGATAGGGATTCCATAAAAATTCCTGTGTTTCGGGGATTACCTCTGATAACCGGATAATGGAATACTCGATTTTTTTCTCCGGGAATGCTTCGGAATTGTCTTTTATGATTTCCTCAAAGTCGCTGGTATCCGTATAATATTCCGCTTTCCTGGTTGCATCCAGTAATCGCTCTATTGTCTGATCCTGTCCGATGGCTTGTACAATGTCGCTGATGTCACCTTTTTCGGGGCATTCGCTCCAGATGCTCTTTGCTGGGATGATCTTGACAGATCTGGCAATTCTGCTGACATTCTTGGCGACAGTTTCTCCGTATGTTTCGCCGGTTTTGTCGTTGTCCGTCAGGATGATAATATCATGATCCTGCAAACCGTTATTGTATAACTCATGCCACTGTCGGGATTGTCCGCCATTGGGGAGCGAGGTTGCCAGGATTTCCATATTAGCGAGGGTTTCCACGTCTTTTTCGCCCTCGACAATGACGATGGGCATATCCGGGTTGTTCTGGTTGTGGTGCAATGCAGCAGCATTGTAGAGCGGAGCTTTGCGCCCGGACAGACCTGCTTTGGTTTGAAAGCTATTGGTTGCCGGATCGAATAAGAACCAGAGTGCGTTCTTGCTTCCGTCGGAGAATTTATTGACAACTTTTTTGCCGAAGATACTGCCGTCGGAATTTCTGTAAATATGTGTGCGTTCGCCGATTTTCTGGCGGTTGCCGGATTTCTTCTGTGCTGGTGTAGGATTATCTTTCATCGAAAATACCTCTTTCTTTTGTGTGATATGTAAATTTTCGACATTTTCGATGTACACCATCGGCTTAATTTCGATTTTTTGAGGATTCAGGTTATAAGATCCTGTCTTGCGGATTGTCGGGAGGACTTCTGAAGTCACCCAGTGCTTGAATTTTTTTGATGAGGGGAGCTTAGATGCCAGAACGAGAGAATAGAGACCGCTTTCGTTGATGATATTAACTCGCTGTATTCCGCCATTTGTCAAAAGGGGGTAACCTGTAGTTACATCCTTTTTATCTACATTGTCTTTTATTGCTTTGCTTGTGTTTTTGTATCCTAAAGCTTTAGTAACGTCAACACCGACAAAGTAAATCTGTCCGTCAATTTCGATTGTCCGGACTTCGCCGAACTCCTCGTGGTTAAAAATCTGAATTTCGTGCATGTTTCGCACTCTCCTTTTGTTTTAATCAGCTTTTTAAATAGAGAACATTTGTTCCTGATCTCTCTGCATAAAAAACTGCTGAAAACAAAAGTTTCCGCAGTAAAAAAATACTTGACAAACACTGCCCCATATGCTATAATAAAAACAGGGCATATTGCTTACAGCTATTCTTAAGTTACTCCAGATAACTTTTGTTTTAGTGTCTGTTTCAGGTTTGCCGACCTGATTCAGACGGTGAGCATATGCTCTATTTTTATTCTAGCATACTTTTCTAAATTTGTCAAGTATTATTTTTTCTGATGTTCCATTTTGACAAATTCTTTTGAATCCTATTTCCAGCATCGCTGTAAAAGCCTTAAAAATGCCTGTAGGGACGTTTTAACAGAAAAATTGTAAAACTATACCCCTGAATTTCAAGAAGGCTTTAAAAGGCATTCTAAACGATTTTGGAGGCAGGTGGCGGGCGGGAAAATTATATTTTCCTTTTTTTCTTTTTTCTTTTGTTTTTCTTCTTTCCGGTTTAGTCCTTACAGTTTAGCATTCTTAATTTAGTATGGCAATCCAAAAAATGACTTCTTCTTAACCACAAAAAACTGTCTGTCATGTCTTTCTAACTCTGAGTTGGTAAGCTTCCGGTTTAGAGTCACACACGCAGTTTTTTTTTTTTTTTTTTTGGGGGGGGGTTGTTTGGGTGGGTGTTTATTAGTTT
>CAMWOX010000005.1 GCA_947175975.1 uncultured Ruminococcus sp. | reverse complement strand
GTATTATTAATATATTATGAACCCTAACAAAAGGAGTGTTTTTTTTGGCTAATAAAATCAAAGTCGCTGTATTGTTCGGCGGTGCATCCAGTGAACACGATATTTCGCTGAAATCTGCAACGCATGTGATTGAAAATATCCCCAGGGACAAGTATGAGGTACTTTGTGTGGGGATTACGAAAAAGGGCAGATGGCTCTATTATCCAGGAGATGTTTCTGCAATCGAATCCGGAAAATGGGAACAGAATCCGGACTGCGTCTCTGCCGTTCTGTCACCGGATACTGTGCATAAAGGATTTATTACAATGGATCATGGTACGGCAACACTCAGAAAAGTAGATGTCGTGTTTCCTGTTCTGCATGGTAAGAACGGCGAGGACGGCACAGTGCAGGGTTTATTGGATCTGGCAAGGATTCCTTATGTTGGTTGTGGGCTGTTGGCATCAGCCGCCTGCATGGATAAGGCTGTCACACATACAATCCTGGATTACAACGGAATCCACACGGCAAAATGGCGAGTAATCTATCAAAGGGATCTTTCTCGATTGGAGTTTAGATGCACAGAAATCGCACAGGAACTGGGTTATCCATTGTTTGTTAAGCCTGCCAATGCTGGATCTTCTATCGGTGTAAACCGTGCGGAAAATCCGAAACAGCTGCTTGATGCTGTCAGAGAAGCATTTGAGCATGACAGCAAAGTCATTGTGGAAGAATGCATTACAGGCAGAGAACTGGAAACTGCCGTATTCGGTTATGATGCACCCTTTGCTTCTTTTGTCGGGGAAATCGAGGCTTGCAATACGTTCTATGATTTCGATGCAAAATATATTCTCAGTGATTCTAAATTGGCAATTCCGGCAGATCTGCCTGTTGAAAAGAGTCGTGCCATTCAGGAGATTGCAGTTAAGGCATATATGGCGATGGGTTGCAAGGGGCTTTCTCGTGTGGATTTCTTCCTGAAAGAAGACGGTGAAATTATCCTGAATGAGATTAATACAATGCCAGGTTTTACACAGATCAGTATGTATCCGAAATTAATGGAACATATGGGCATGAGACCGTCTTATCTGATTGATAAGCTGATTGAACAGGCAATGAAAGCAGAACGAACCTGTTGAGGTGAATGCATGACAGAGCAGAATAAGAATCAGAATGCAATTGGTGTTTTTGACTCCGGTTTAGGAGGATTGACAGCCGTCAAGGAATTAAACAGGATTTTGCCGCAGGAGAATATTATCTTTTTTGGCGATACTGCCAGAGTGCCTTATGGTACGAGAAGCCGGCAGACAATTCTTAGATATACCAAAGAGGATATTGCTGTACTACGGCAGCATCCTGTCAAGATGATCATAGCTGCCTGTGGTACGGTCAGTTCCGCACTCGGAATGGATTCTCCTGTGGAGGATATGCCGTTTACAGGTGTTGTCTATCCGGCAGCAAGGACAGCTTGCACACTAACAAAAAACAGGCATATCGGCATTATCGGGACACCTGCGACAATCAGGAGCAATGGCTATGTAAATGCCATTCATGCCATTGATCCCGGGATTGCTGTCACAGCGATGGCTTGTCCCTTGCTGGTACACTTGGTTGAATATGGCTATACAAACCGGAATAATCAGATTACAAGACTTGCCGCAGAAGAATATCTCATGCCAATCAAAAAAGCTGGGGCAGATACATTGATCATGGGTTGTACGCATTATCCGATTATCCGGGAGATTATCGCAGATATTATGGGAGAGCATGTGAATCTGATTTCCGCAGGGGAAGAAGCTGCCAAGTACGCAAAAAAATGTCTCACACAACAGCATCTTCTCACAGATCGTACAGAATCGGGGCATAATATTTATTATGTCAGTGACAGTGTAGAAAGTTTCCGGGAGAATGCAAGGCATTTCCTGCCGGATGCCGCAGATGGTCAGGTTTTCAGTCTGCATATTTAGTAAGGATGTTAAGAAAAAGGGGTGGTTATTTTGAAAGAAGTTTGGATTATGAAATTAAATAATATTCAGCGTGATGAACAGGATGAAACGGAAGTGAGTCTTGATACAGAGATTCTCTACACCAAAACCCAGAAGGGAGAACGCTGTATTACATATCCGGAGGCAGAGGCTTCCGGGATGGGCAATTCTATGACGAAGCTGTGCGTTGCACCGGATGATATGGTCACTGTATTCAGAACAGGAGAGTTCAGCACAAATCTTGTGATACTTCCTGGCAAAAAGCATTTTTGCAGTTACACAACACCATATGGAAATGTTTCTTTTATCATTCACGGCAAGTATGTCAGGAATCATCTGACGGATGAGGGCGGTACACTGGATTTGTGTTATACTGTGAATGCAGATGCAGGTTTGCTGACGGAAAACGTGATTTCACTTCAGATTGAAAAACAGAAAATATGATTTTTAAGGAGCCTTACAGATTATGATAAATATGATTCAGACTGCACAGTCGCAGTTGAAGGAAATTTTACTTCAGGCAATGGGACAGCTTGTGGCAGAAGGAAAGATTGCCGCAGAGCCGATCCCGGCATTTCAGATTGAGATTCCGGCGGATAAATCGCATGGAGATTTTGCTGCAAATATTGCAATGGTTTCCGCAAAGGCACTGCACATGCCACCAAGAAAAATTGCGGAATTACTTGCAGAAGATTTGATTCTCACAGGGAGCTATTTTGAAAGAGTGGAAATTGCAGGTCCGGGCTTTATGAATTTTTTCCTGAGGAAAAACTGGTTTTCTGATACCGTTCAGGCAGTTCTCACAGAACAGGATGATTATGGCAAATCTGATATTGGTGCTGGCAAGCGTGCATTAGTGGAATTTGTGTCCGCTAACCCCACAGGTCCGATGCATGTTGGCAATGCCCGGGGTGCGGCTCTGGGAGACGGCATTGCATCCCTCCTGGAATGGACAGGCTGGCATACAGAACGGGAATTTTATGTCAATGATGCGGGCAATCAGATTGAAAAATTCGCAACTTCTCTTGAAGTACGCTATTTGCAGAAATGCGGTCAGGATGCTGTGATGCCGGAGGATGCCTATCATGGTGCGGATATTACAGCACATGCAGAAGCTTTCTATGCGGAAAACGGCAATCAATTTCAGGATTGCGAAAGCAAAATCAGGAGAGATGCTTTGGTTGCCTTTGCTCTTCCAAAGAATATTGCAGGATTAGAACGTGATCTGAAAAGCTACCGTGTTGTCTATGATAACTGGTACAAAGAAAGCAAACTGCATAATGATGGCAGTGTGATGCGGATTGTAGAAACACTCACAGAGAAAGGCTATACTTATGAGCAGGACGGTGCAATCTGGTTTAAAGCCGAACAGTTTGGTGCAGATAAGGATTTCGTACTTGTGAGAGCCAATGGTATTCCGACATATATCGTTCCAGATATTGCTTATCACTGTGACAAGTTAGTCACCAGAAATTTTGACAAGGCAATTAATGTTCTGGGTGCAGATCATCATGGTTATGTGCCGAGACTCAAAGCTGCACTGAAAGCACTGGATGTGAATACGGACAAGCTCGATGTTGTCTTGATGCAAATGGTAATTCTGCTCCGTGATGGTCAGCCAATCAAAGTTTCCAAAAGAAGCGGTAAAGCCATCGGTTTAGTGAGCCTGCTCGAAGAAATTCCGTTGGATGCGGCAAGATTCTTCTTTAACATGCGTGAGGCAAATTCGCATTTTGAGTTTGATCTGGATCTGGCAGTCAATCAGTCTTCTCAGAATCCGGTTTATTATGTCCAGTATGCACATGCCAGAATTTGCAGTATCTTGAGAACGCTTCAGCAGGAAAATCTCTACCTGGAGGGAACGCCCGTGAAAGATCTCCCTGCACCGGAAACACCTCAGGAAATCGAACTGATCCGGCATCTGGCAGTTTTTCCATCTGAGATTATCAATGCAGCGAAAAATTATGATGCATCTAGGATCACCAAATATGCAATAGAACTGGCAACGCTGTTTCATAGATTCTATGACAACTGTTCTGTCAAGAATGCAGAAACGCCGGAACTGCGTGAGATGAGAACGGGTCTCTGCAAGGCAGTCCGTCAGACGCTCCGCAATGCAATGGCAATTCTAAAGATTGATTGTCCAGAGAGAATGGAAAAGAAAGAAGACTAAATCTTACAGAATCATTACAAGCCGGACAGAATAGAAAATAAATTGTTTGTTTCAGGGATTTGATTTTTGTGATGAATATACAAACAAGTTTGAAAATATTCACCATTTTCACGAAAATAAAAATAAAATTAACAATTTGTTCATATTGCGTTCATGAATTTGTGTTACAATCTGTAATATGTAAATTGTGTGAATGATAACAAGAAAATCAGAATTGAAAATAGAAAGGAAATCTGCTTATGTCTAACAGATTGTTTCAAGGTCTTGTACACCAGATGCGTGACACAATGGATACAACAATCGGCGTTGTGGATGAAACTGCGACCATTATTGCTTGCAGTGAATTGTCAAAAATCGGTACAACAAATGAATTTGTATCTCTTGATTTGAGTGATACACATGATATTTTTGTCAGAGACGGCTATACTTACAAGCCGTTTGGCGCACATACAAAGCCGGACTATGCTGTATTTGTTGAGGGTACGGATGAAACTGCTGCCAGGTATGCAAGTATTCTTGCGATTACATTGTCCAATATCAAGCAGTATTATGATGAAAAATATGATAGAAATAATTTTATCAAGAATGTTGTTCTGGATAATGTTTTGCCAGGTGATATTATTATCAAGGCAAGGGAACTGCATTTCAATGCTGAAATCAGCCGGGTGGTATTGCTGATCCGTGTTGTTTCTTCTAATGATATTTCTGCTTATGATGTAATCCAGAATCTGTTTCCGGATAAAAATAAGGATTTTGTATTTAATATTACAGAATCTGATATTGTGCTTGTGAAAGAAATCAAAAGCAGCGTGGATTCCAAGGATCTTGAAAAGCTTGCTAGATCCATTGCTGATACACTCAGCAGCGAGTTTTACACAAGAGTCAATGTGGGAATCGGTACAGCCGTTACAAGCGTGAAAGATCTGTCCTCTTCCTACAAAGAAGCACAGACGGCTCTTGAAGTCGGTAAAGTGTTTGATACAGACAAAATTATTGTCAGCTATGATAATCTGGGAATTGCACGCCTGATTTATCATCTGCCGAACAAACTTTGCGAGACATTCCTGCACGAAGTATTCAAGCGTGGCAGTATCGAATCTCTCGACCATGAAACGTTGTTCACGATTCAGAAATTCTTTGAGAATAATCTGAATGTTTCTGAGACTTCCAGAAAATTATTCGTGCATCGTAATACACTCGTGTACAGATTAGAGAAAATCAAGAAGCTGACAGGTCTTGACCTGAGAGAATTTGACCATGCGATTATTTTCAAGATTGCACTGATGGTCAAGAAATATCTGCAGGCGGAGCCAACAAAGTTCTGATCTTATTTCTGCGTATGTGCTTGTTGCCTGATGTCCGGAGCTGACTCCGGAGATTAGGCAATGTCTTTGTCAGAAGTAATGAAAGGCGGATTTTATGGTTGAACTCAAAGACGTGTCTGTGACATATTCCAGTGGTGTGGATGCCCTGGAGCATGTGAATCTGAAAATCAATGACGGCGATTTTGCATTTGTAGTTGGTGCATCCGGTGCAGGAAAAAGCACATTGATTAAATTATTGCTGAAAGAAATTGATGCTACCAGCGGTACAGTGACTGTCAACGGGTATCAGTTGAATCACATGAAAAAACGCAAAGTTCCGGAATTAAGACGTACAATCGGCGTTGTTTTCCAGGATTTCCGGCTGATTTCTTCCATGACAGTCTATGAAAATATTGCATTTGTACTTCGTGTGATTGATGCACCCCGGAAATATATTCGCAAAAGAGTGCCTTATGTGATTAGTCTGGTCGGCTTGCAGGCAAAGGCAAATTCCTATCCGACAGAATTGTCCGGCGGTGAAAAGCAACGTGTGGCAATTGCAAGGGCTTTGGTGAATGATCCAAGTCTAATTATTGCAGATGAGCCGACGGGTAATATTGATCCGGAGCTGTCTTATGAGATTGTGGAACTGCTGAGAAGTATCAACAGGCAGGGGACAACTATCCTGATGGTAACGCATGAACACGAGCTTGTCAGGAGATTCGGGGGCAGGATTATTAATATCACAGAAGGACAGATTGTATTTGATGAGATCATGGAAGGCTCGGACGATGAATTTCTGGAAGATCTGGGGAATTTGAATGATGAAGATTAGCGGAATACGGTATCTGGTAGAACAGGGCATAGAGAATATCTGGAAAAATCGCATGATGGCTTTTGCGTCTTTCTGTGCGTTGCTTGTGTCACTCGTACTGGTCGGTATTTCTGTGCTGGCATATCAGAATATGGATTCTATGATCGGCGGTGCAGAATCTCAGAATGAAGTCATTCTTTATCTGGATGAAGATACCAGTACGGAAGAAATCAACCGGATTGGTAATGAGATTTATCAGATGCAGAATGTTGCAGAAGTGAATTTTTATTCCAGGGATGAAGCCTATCAGGATTGGAAAGAGCAGATGACGGATTATGATATTTTATTTGAGTCACTCGGTGATGACAATCCTTTGATTGATTCTTTCCGGATCCGGGTAAAGGACATTCGGCAGATGAGTAAGACTGTCTCACAGCTTGAAAATCTAGATCATGTTTATAATGTCCGTGCGCCATATGATTTTGTTGCCATTGTCACACAGCTGAGAATAACTTTGACCTGGGTTATGAGTGCATTGATTCTGGCAATGATTTTTGTTTCCATTGTGATTATTTCTAACACAGCAAGGACAAGCGTTTATTCCCGCCGGGAAGAAATCCAGATTATGAAATATGTCGGTGCAACGAATGTATTTATCCGTCTGCCGTTTTTCATTGAAGGCATGATTACTGGATTCTTTGCCGGATGTGGTGCATTGGTCATTACATGGGTTGTTTATGATGCTGTTGCAGGAATTTTACAGAATCAGGTTGCCTTGCTCAGTATTATTGGTGTAGGCAGTATGATCCGGTTTGAGGCGATTTATCTTCCTGTAACATTTGCATATTTGCTTGGCGGTGCGTTGATCGGTGCGGTTGGCAGTGCTGTCAGCATAAGAAAATATATTAATGTTTAGTCTGAAATGATCATTTCAGATCTATTCTGAAGGAGCGTGAGTTTCTGCTTTTTGCAGAGAATAGTTTATGAGTATTTCAATATGGAAAAAAGCACTTGCATTGTGTCTGGCAGCTGTGACCGTGTGTCTCACAGCACCATCCGCCAGATCCGGGGAAGCGACATCTTATGTATCAGCAGCAACGATTGCAGAGCTGGAAGCCAGGAAACAGGAAAATAATAAAAAAATCCAGGCATGTGAAAGTAAGCTTGCTGAATTTTCTGAGAATGAGAAACAAAGTAAGGAGTATCAAACCGCATTGCAGAATAAAATCGATGCATTGCAGAATAATATGCTGATTCTGGATACAGAGCTTGAGGGCGTGAAAAAAAAGATTTTTGAGCTGGATCTGGATATTGATGCAATGGAATCCACAATTGCACAGCAGCAGATTGATATTGATGAAGGTCTGGAAGAATTTAAGCTCAGACTGCGTGCGATGTATGTCAATGGTAATGACAGTTTGGCATCTGCACTTGTCGGTGCAACAGATTTCTATGATTTATTGTCCAAATATGAAGTGATTTCTTGCGTGGCAAAGCATGACAATCAGCTTGTCAGTGATCTGAAACAGGAGCTGGAATCTTACAATGCCAATCTGGAATTACTGGAATCTCAGAAAGCAGAACAGGAACAGGCAGAAAAAGAAAAAGAAGCAAAACAATCAGAAATGAAATCTTCTATGCAGGAATTGCGGGAAGCTTATGCAGATTCTGAGTCCGAGCAGGAGCGTCTTGCATTGGAAAAAGCGTCTGCGAATAAAACTATCCAGGAACTGGAGGAAGATAACAAACTTGCGGAACAGGCGGAGGCAGAAATCCGGGAGCAGATCCGCCGTGCAGAGGAAGAACGTAAACGGAAAGAATCTGAAGAGGCAGCCAAAAAAGCTACGACTGTCAGCACAGAACGTACCAAGAAAGAAACGACTACGATTAATTTCATAAAAAGTCATGTGAAAACAACACAAACAACACAGAGTACAACTTCTACATCCGGTGAAGTTAAGAATACATCCATGACTGAGCCGGTAATCCTGACCAAGCCTGCAAATACAACTGTGACAACTACAACGACTACAACCACTACAACGACAACCACCACAACAGAGACATTGCCGCCTGCGACTGCACCGGTTGTTCCCGCAACAGCACCACCTACGGAAGCTCCCACAGATCCGCCGACAGAAGCACCTACTGAAACAGTGACAGAGACTGTCGCACAGGATTATGATGCCTCTGCATTTGCATGGCCTTGTCCTGAACATTATTATATTTCCAGTGGATTTGGCAGCCGCTGGGGTACGAATCATAAGGGCATTGACATTGCCCAGAATGCAGGTGCAGATGCTGTTGCATCCCGTGCAGGCAAAGTCATCAAGATCAATACAAGCTGTACACATAATTACGGCAAAAGCAAGAACTGCTGCGGCAACGGCTACGGAAATTATGTTCTGATTGATCATGAAGATGGTACATATTCTACTATGTATGCACATCTGGAGACGGTTCTGGTATCGGTCGGTGATTATGTGGAAAAAGAACAAACAATCGGTTATGTCGGTACGACCGGACATTCCACAGGGTATCATCTGCATTTTGAAATCCGCAAGGACGGTACGGCTGTGAATCCGAGCGATTATCTGAATTATTAAGAAATTTGATTACTATAATTAGATTAAGATGGGGATAGGAAGATACCTGTCCCTGTTTTGATTTCTGAAAGGAGCTGAATACTATGAAATTATCGAAATCTGAAAAACAAAGCAATTCTGGAAGTTATGCTGTCATTACAGTTCTGGCTTGTATTCTGACAGCTCTTGTTGCATGTTTTCTGACATTGTTTTTTGTACAGAAAAAATGGAACAAATATACCAGACTCCAGGATCTTGATGCCTATATCCAGAAAAATTATTATCTTGATTTGGATCAGGAAACAGAAGATGCACTGGTTGATACCATGCTGAAAGGGTATGTTGCAGGACTGGGCGACAGATATTCACAGTATCTGACACCGGATGAGTACCAGGGATTTCTGACAAAAGAATCCGGCAGAACCGTAGGGATTGGTATTACTGTTGTCGCAAACGAGGATGGTTACCCGAAAGTTCTTGAAGTACAACAAAATTCTCCGGCACTGGAAGCCGGTTTGCAGGTCGGTGATGTGATTACTGCCGTTCAGGGAAATGATATTCTGGAATATGGCTATGCAGAATCAATTGAGAATATCAAAGGTGAAGAAGATACAAGCGTCAGAATTACAATCCGGAGAGGAAATACAGAATCTGATTATGAGATTGTCCGGAAAACATTTGATATTGCGACTGCCTATGGTGAAATGCTCGAAAATCAGATCGGATATATCCGGATTACAAATTTCCGGGAGAATACGGTAGAGCAATTCCTGTCTGCTCTGGAGGATCTCAGAAATGATGGTGCAAGGGGATTTATTTTTGATGTCCGGGATAACGGCGGCGGTCTGCTGGAGTCCCTGGAAAAAATGCTTGATCCGTTACTGCCAGAGGGGATTATTGCAACAGCGACATATCATGGTGGTGTGACAGAAACAGTGGTGGAATCCGATGCAGAAGAACTGGATCTGCCCATGGTAGTGCTTGTGAATCAAAATTCTGCAAGTGCAGCAGAATTGTTTTCTGCATCTCTCCGGGATTTCAAACAGGTACAGCTGGTTGGCACACAGACATTCGGAAAAGGTGTCATGCAGGTGACTGCACGTATGCCGGATGGAGGTGGTCTGTCGCTTACAGTTGCAACTTATCAGACTTCTGTTTCAGAATGCTATCACGAAGTTGGTTTGGCACCAGATCTGGTTGTGGAATTGCCGGAGGACTTTACAATCGGCATATCTGACAGGGCAGAAGACACACAGCTTACGGCGGCTCTGGCATTATTTGAAAATTAGAGAAAGTCGATTGAATAATCTGGGAATTTGTAAAATTTGTAGATTTTTTAGGGAAAATATTGACCTTTTGCCGAAATTATGTTATAATAATTATTCGTAAGGAATTAATTGGATCATAATTGACCGGAAAGGATTTTTCCCATGTTTCAGAACAGAAAAGAAAATAAAAAAATCATGAAGAAAATTATGGCAGGTGTGTTTACAGGTATATTTCTGTTTTCCACCGGCATACATGCAAATGCACAGGAAATCAGTCAGAAAGGTGTGGAGTTTATCTGCGGTCTGGAGGGTTTCAATGAAAATTGCTACTGGGATTATGCACAGTCTTCTATCGGATACGGCACGAAATGCTCTAATTCGACAGTGCAGCCGCATAAATCCGGTCTGCATAGTATTACAGAAGAAGAAGCAAAGGATGCTATGGAGACAGGCATTGCAAAAACTTATGCACCAAGAGTCATCAAACAGACTGCCGGACTGGATCTGAATCAGAATCAGTTTGATGCACTTGTCAGCCTGGCATATAACACAGGCGGCGGACTGAACCGGATTTATAATTCTCCTCTGGTGAAATGTGCAAGGGGTGAACTCACAGAATCCCAGGCACGCACACAGTATGCAAATTATCTTGTCACAACAGGCGGCACTTGGAACAATGGTTTATATAACCGACGTGTCAAGGAGGCGAATTTCTTCTTTGAGGAAATCCGCTATCAGCCAGGCTATGCTGAAGTTTCTTTGCAGGGAGACCGGGAAATTTTCATGACGGGAGAGGATGTTTTATTTTTCATGCATTCTGATGATGCGGAAGTATATTATCTGACAATCCGTCAGGATGATGAGATTCTCTGTTCCGAGAGGATTCCAGCAGAGCAAGCACTTTATGTGAAAGCTTTTGATGAGCCGGGTGTTTATACTGTTTCCTGTGCCGCAGGCAATGCCTATGGTGTCACAAGCGGCGAGCCTGTACAATTTGAGGTATTTGAAGCACCTGCTGAGCCGAAATATTTAGAGGGAGATATTAATCTGGACGGTGTGGCAGATTCCCGGGATTTACAGTTATTGCAGGATTACCTGCAATGCAAAAGTACGTTCACAAAAGAACAGTTTGAAGTTGCTGACCTGAATCTGGATGGTGTCTGCAATATCTTTGATTTTAACATGCTCAAGAAATTACTGCTCCAGAATTAATATCTGTTGCATAGTGCAACGCTGAAAAGCCCATCCCTGCGTGATTGCAGGGACGGGCTTGTATTTTTTGAACGGAAGTGTTATAATAATAGTTAATTATCGTGAACTACCCCCACCTACGCTCGTTACACTCGCTAAGAGGTGGGGGCTTCGTCAGAAGATTGGTATTTCAGTCTCCACCTGAGACATCAGGCAACCCTTATTCTGACAGGCGTATCCACTTCGCCACTACTGGATAGGGCATGAAAGCCCACACCGCTACTTTTTTATTATTTTATTATTTTTCCTGACTTCTTTTTTACAGAAGACTAACTGACGCTTCAGATTTTACACACAATACGATTCGACAGTGCAACCGCTTATCTCAACTTGTCAGGATATATTTATTATACTAAAAACAGGATGATTTGTCAACACTTTTTACGGCATTCATCCCCCACTTTCGCTCACTGCGTTCGCTTAGAAGTGGGGGTATTCTGCCGAGAATAGGATAAAGAAAGGTGATGTGTTTGATGAAACAATATCAGATTACTGGCATGAGCTGTGCGGCTTGCAGTGCCAGGGTGGAAAAAGCAGTCAGTGCAGTAGACGGTGTCACGGTCTGTTCCGTGAATCTGCTCACAAATTCTATGGGGGTGGAGGGAACAGCGTCCCCGGAATCTATTATCAAAGCTGTAACGGATGCCGGTTATGGAGCGATTCCCAAAGACCAGGATGCAGGGCATCCGGCACAGAACCAGGCAGATTCCCTGAGAGATACTGAAACACCCAGACTCAGAAAAAGATTGATTGCTTCTATAATTTTGTTGTTGCCGTTGCTGTATTTCTCAATGGGTCATATGATGTGGGGTTGGAAACTTCCGGCTTTTTTTGAAAATAATCATCTGGCAGTCGGCTTGGTGCAATTATTGTTATCCGGATTGATTCTGGTGATTAACCAGAAATTTTTTATCAGCGGATGTAAGGGCTTGTTGCACAGAAGTCCGAATATGGACACACTCGTGGCAATGGGTTCGGGTGTTTCATTCCTATGGAGTGTGTATATTTTATTTCATATGACAGGAGCTGTTACAAATCAGCAACATGAAATTGTCATGCAGGATATGGAACAGTTCTATTTTGAATCGGCAGCAATGATTTTAACGCTGATTACAGTCGGCAAGATGTTAGAGGCGCATTCCAAAGGAAAAACGACAGATGCCATCCGGAGTCTGATGGAGCTGACACCAGATACGGCGGTTATTATCCGGGAAAATCAGGAAATAACTGTTCCTGTGGAAGAAGTCCACACAGGAGATATTTTTATCATTCGTCCCGGTGAGAGAATCCCTGTGGATGGTATCGTGTTAGATGGTCAGAGTGCTGTGGATGAATCGGCACTCACAGGAGAAAGCATTCCAGTGGATAAGCAGACTGGAGATTCTGTTTCCGGTGCAACAGTGAATCAGTCTGGATTCCTGAAATGTGAGGCAACCCATGTCGGACAGGATACGGCACTGGCAAAGATTATTCAGATGGTCAGTGATGCCTCTGCAACAAAAGCACCTATTTCAAAAATTGCAGATCGTGTATCTGGTGTATTTGTTCCGATTGTGATCAGTATTGCAGTATTCGTATTTCTGATCTGGCTACTGGTCGGGCAGACTGTCGGCTATGCACTTGCAAGGGCGATTTCTGTTTTAGTGATCAGCTGTCCTTGTGCCTTAGGATTAGCAACACCTGTGGCAATCATGGTCGGGAGCGGTGTTGGTGCAAAGAACGGGATTTTATTCAAGACAGCTGTTTCACTGGAAGAGACTGGAAAAATTCAGATTGTCGCGCTTGATAAAACCGGAACGATCACACAGGGAATGCCAGAAGTGGTAGCAATTCAGCCTGCCGGAGAACTTACAGAACGGGAATTATTGATCCTAGCAGGTGCATTGGAACAGAAAAGTGAACATCCATTGGCAAAAGCCATTCTGAAACAGGTAGAATCCCAAAGTCTGAAATTGCCGGAAGTGTCAGATTTTCAGGCGCTTGTGGGAAATGGATTGACAGCGAAATTAGGAAATCAGGTATTATATGGCGGTAATCTGCATTTTATCAGATCAAAAGTACAGATTCCGGATGCCGTTTTAGAAAAGGCGGATCAGGCAGCACAACAGGGCAGGACACCTTTATTTTTTGCAAGAGACCGGAAATTTTTGGGAATGATTGCTGTGGCGGATGTCATCAAGCCGGACAGTGCAAAGGCAATTCGGGAATTACAGGATTTAGGCTTACAGACAGTTATGCTGACAGGAGATAATCAGAAAACAGCAAATGCGATCGGTACACAGGCAGGTGTGAATGCAGTAATTGCAGGTGTTCTCCCGGATGGTAAAGAAAAAGTCATCCGGAAATTACAGAAATCCGGAAAAGTAATGATGATTGGCGATGGTATTAATGATGCACCTGCACTGACAAGGGCGGATATTGGTGCGGCAATCGGTGCTGGAACGGATATTGCAATTGATTCCGCAGATGTGGTACTCATGAAGAGCAGTTTGTCGGATGCCGTTTCTGCAATCCGGCTGAGCCGGTACACGATCCGAAATATCCATCAGAATCTGTTCTGGGCATTTATTTATAATTTGATCGGGATTCCCTTGGCGGCGGGATTATTTATCAATCTGTTTGGATGGGAGCTGAATCCGATGTTCGGTGCAATGGCAATGAGTTTATCCAGTTTCTGTGTGGTCACAAATGCATTGCGATTGAATCTGGCGGATATTCATAGTCATAAACATGACAAAAAATTGAAAGATGCTGTGAATCTGGATTCTGTGATTGCTGAAATTCAGGCTGAAAATGATAAAAATATAAATTCTCATTCTGATACGCTACAAGTCAATGGTATGATGTGTCCGCACTGCGAAATGACAGTAAAGAATTGTTTAGAAGAATTTCCGGAGATTATGCAGGCAAAGCCGGATTTTCAGACCGGATCAGTAGAATTGATTCTTGAGCCGGGAGCATCTGCTCCGGATCTGAAAAAAATCCGGGAAAAATTAGAAGAAATCGGTTATGAATTGCTTGACAGATCCTGATTTTTGTAGTATAATAAAAAGTTAATCAGGTGAACTGATTTACGAAAAAAATCAGAGGAGTGAAGTATTTGATTCTCACAATCACATATGAGGGTAGCCATACACAGGATCTGGGATATTTATTGTACAAGCATCCAGATAAGATCCAGAGCTTTGCTTTAAGCTATGGCAAAGCATGGGTTTGCTATCCGGAAGTCTCGGATCAGCGTACAACGGTGGCATTGATCCTGGATCTGAATCCTATTGAACTTGCAAGAGGGAAACTGGGGTCAAAAGACGGCGGCTTGTTTGATTATGTCAATGACCGTCCCTATGTTGCGTCTTCTTTCATGAGTACGGCAATCACAAGAATTTTCGGAACGGCAATGACAGGCAGATGTGATGCCAGGCAGGAACTTGCAGATTCTGCCCTGCATCTGACAGCCTGTGTGCATATGCTCCAGGATAATCATAATCAGGATCTGGCGAAAGAGATCTTCGAGCCGTTAGGCTATACCGTCCGGACAGAAAGAATCCTGTTGGATGAAACATTTCCGGAATGGGGCGAAAGTCCGTATATTAATTTAATAATATCAGGAGCTGTCAGATTATCGGATTTGTTAAAGCATTTGTATGTTCTGATTCCGGTATTCGACAGAAATAAGCATTACTATGTCAGTGAAGATGAGATTGATAAATTATTATCTCATGGCGAGGGTTGGCTTTCAGATCATCCTGCCAGAGAGAAGATTATTTACAGATATTTATCCCAGAAAAAAAGTTATGCACATAAGGCAATTTCCAGATTTGAGGAACTGGAAGAAGCAGAGAATCCGGAAATCACGGAAAAGCAGGAAATTCCAGAAAGCCCGAAAAAATCCCTGAATCAGCTTCGTATGGAGAGGGTTCTGGAAGAGGTTCTGAAATCCGGTGCAAGTTCTGTAATAGATTTGGGCTGTGGGGAATGCAGATTGACGAGCTTGTTATTGGATCAGCCGCAGATCAAAAAAATAACTGCCTGTGATGTATCTGTAAGAGAACTGGAAAAAGCTGCAAAAAGACTGCATTACGATCGAATGCCGGAATATCGTAAGAAGAAATTAACGCTGATGCAGGCTTCACTTACTTATCAGGATCAGAGATTTGCAGGATTTGACTGTGCCTGTGTGGTAGAAGTAATTGAGCATATCGAAAAGCTAAGAATCCCTGCATTTGAGAGAATTTTATTTGAATTTGCCCAGCCTCGCACAGTGATTTTGACAACACCAAACCGGGAATATAATACAAATTATGAATTTCTCAATGATCAGCTCCGGCATGAGGATCATCGGTTTGAATGGACAAGGGAAGAATTTCAGGCATGGACGGTGCATGTCTGTGAAAAATTCCATTATACCTGCGAAATTGCAGGGATCGGCGAAGCCGATCCCGTCACCGGTACACCAACTCAGATAGGAGTGTTCCAGAAATGCGAATAGAAATACCAGAACTGGCACTTGTCGCCCTGGTGGGAGGGACTTCTTCCGGCAAAACGACATTTGCAAGGAAATATTTCAGAGCGACAGAAATTTTATCTTCAGATTTTTTCCGTGCGCTGATCTGTGATGATGAAAATTCTCAGGATGTTTCGGGGGATGCTTTTGATTTGCTATATGCGGCAGCAGAGAAAAGACTGCAACACGGAAAGCTGACTGTGATTGATGCAACAAATTTACAGCAGAGTGCCAGAAAGAGAACACTGGATCTTGCCAAAGCACAGAATGTCCACAGTGCAGCTATTGTATTGAATCTGCCGGAGAAGATTCTGCGTGAAAGAAATCAGACAAGAACAGACAGAGATATTCCAGATCGTGTGATCCGGAAGCACTGCGAAGATGTCCGTCGGAGCGTGAAATATCTCAAAAAAGAGGGATTCCGGTTTGTCTATGTGCTGAAATCTCCGGAAGAAATTGAAAATCTAGAGATTGTCCGGACAAAACTCTGGAGCGATAAAAAAGAGGATCATGGTGCATTGGATGTGATCGGTGATATTCACGGATGTGCAAGGGAACTGGAATTATTATTAGCAAAACTGGGCTATTCTGAAAAAGATGGCATCTATCAGCATCCGGAGGGCAGAAGAGTGGCATTCCTGGGAGATTTCTGCGACAGGGGAAATCAAAATGTCAGAGTATTGCAGATCGTGATGGCAATGGTGAAATCCGGGAATGCATTTGCGGTTACCGGGAATCATGATGCCAAACTTGTGAAATATCTCAAGGGCAAGAAAGTTGCTATCACGCATGGATTTGACCAAACTATTCAGGAATTGAATGCCGAGAGCGAAACATTCCGGCAGGAAGTCCGGGATTTTCTGGATGGTCTGATCAGTCATTATGTATTTGATGATGGAAAGCTTGTGATTGCCCATGCTGGTCTGAAACAGGAATATATTGGAAGAGGATCAGGCAGAGTCCGGAAATTTTGTCTGTATGGTGAAACAACCGGAGAAACAGATGAATACGGTCTGCCTGTCCGGCTCAACTGGGCGGCGGATTACCGGGGCAGGGCAACGATCATTTATGGACATGTGGCACAAAAAGAAGTGCAGTCTCTAAATGGTACACACTGCATTGATACTGGGTGTGTCTTTGGTGGAAAATTAACGGCATACCGTTATCCAGAACAGGAATTTGTGAGTGTTAATGCCCTGGAAACATACTGCGAATCCGTCAAGCCATTGGATGCAGACCAGGAAAAGATGAAGGAAATCGGCGATCTGCTGACGATTCAGGATTATCAGGGAAAATTATACTTGCAGACAGGATTGCTAGCAAATATCCAGATTCAGGAAAATCAGCTTGCGGCAGCATTGGAAATCATGTCCCGGTTTGCTGCTGATCCGCACTGGCTGATTTATCTGCCGCCGACAATGTCTCCCTGTGCGACAAGTGAACAGGAGGCATATTTGGAATATCCTCTTGAAGCATTTGAGTATTATCAGAAAAAGAAGATCCGACATCTGGTCTGCGAGCAGAAACATATGGGATCAAGGGCTGTGATGATATTATGCAGGAATCCTGAAACGGCAAAGACCCGGTTTGGAGTGGATGACGGTACAAGAGGGATTATTTACACGAGAACCGGACGAAGATTTTTTGATACTCTGGAAATTGAATCAAAATTATTGGATCGATTAGACAATGTTCTAACAAAAAAAGGTTTCTGGAAAGATTTTCAAACAGACTGGGTCTGCCTGGATACAGAGTTAATGCCTTGGTCAGAAAAAGCAAAAGCATTACTGAAAAATCAGTATGCACCTGTCGGAAATGCCGGGAAGCAGTCTCTTAGTGCGGCTGTGAAAATCCTGGAACAGGTACAGGCACGTACTGGACAGGGAGCTGAAATTCTGGAATCCTACCGGGAAAAAGAGAATGCGATTTCTGGCTACATCCGGGCATATCAGGAATACTGCTGGGATGTGCAGACAACAGAGGATTTCCGGATTGCACCATTTCATATCTTAGCGGCTGAAAATCAGGTATTCTCTGAAAAATCTCATCTCTGGCATATGGAAACTATCAGAAAATACATGACTGGAATTGATCCGATTTTCATGGCTACCCCTTACAAGATAGTTGATACAGAGGATGAATCCAGTATCCGGGATGCTGTCAACTGGTGGTTGGAGCTGACGGCAAAGGGCGGAGAAGGCATGGTCGTTAAGCCGGAATATTTCACAGCCTGGAAAGAATCGGAATTATTACAGCCTGCTGTCAAATGCCGTGGCAGGGAATATCTTCGGATTATCTATGGTGCAGAGTATCTCCATCCGGAATATTTAATGCGGCTGAAAAAGAGATCCCTGCATAAAAAACGCACACTTGCACTGAAAGAGTTTTCACTGGGCATAGAAGCATTACAAAGATTTGTCAGACATGAGCCATTATATAAAATTCATGAATGTGTATTCGGTGTATTGGCATTTGAGAGCGAGCCTGTCGATCCACGGTTGTAAAAATTAAATAAAAATTTGAAATAATTATTATGCATCTTGCTAGATTTGAAAAAAAAACTAAAAAAACTTGTGTTTTTTAGCAGGATGTGCTATAATATTTTCTAAAGTCATAGGTTTTTAAAATTTTTGACTGGAGCATGTTTTATTATTTATTTCTATGATTGAGGAGAAAGGATTATGAAAAAAATTACAGGTCTGACAGATAGTCAGGTGCAGGCATCCAGGGAAAAATACGGAAGCAATAAGATGAGCGAACAGGCATCTGAGAGCTTTATGCAGAAATTGATGGGAAATTTTAATGATCCCATGATTAAGATTCTGCTGGTTGCACTGATTATCAATGTCGTATTTGCCATCATGGGAGAGGCATCCTGGGTGGAAACAATCGGTATTGCTGTTGCAATTCTGATTGCAACACTGGTTTCTACATTTTCAGAATACAGAAATGAGAACGCATTTCAGGCATTGCAGGCAGAAGCGTCCCAGATCAAATGTAAGGTTTACCGTAACGGAGAAATCGTGGAAATTCCGATTGATGAGATCGTTATTGGTGATGCTGTTCTGTTGCAGTCCGGCGATAAAATCCCGGCGGATGGTATTATCATTGACGGCAATATCAAAGTGGATCAGTCTGTTTTAAACGGCGAATCCGAAGAAGCAAAGAAAACAGCAGACGAAGAAGTCAAGGACGGCGACAGCAGAGATTTTTTGCATCCGCACAAGGTATTCCGTGGTGCAGTGGTCTGTTCCGGTAATGCTGTCATGCAGACGACTGTAATCGGCGATAAGACAATTTACGGCGAAATTGCAAAAGAATTACAGGCGGAAGAAGACAGAGATACGCCCTTGAAACTGAAACTCGGCAAACTTGCAAATCAGATCAGTGTATTTGGTTATGCAGGCGGCGGTGCAATTGCAGTTGCATTCATGATTCAGAAGATTATCCAGGCAGGCGGTGCGGCATATTTCTCCAGTGGTGTGCATATTTTTGCAGACCTGGTGGAGGCGGTTATCTTAGCGGTTATTATTATCGTTATGGCTGTACCGGAAGGCTTGCCGCTGATGATTGCAATTGTATCAGCACAGAATATGGGCAAAATGCTCAAAGAAAATGTATTAGTCCGGAAAAATTCCGGTATTGAGACAGCTGGCAGTTTAAATTTGCTCATGAGCGATAAGACGGGTACGATCACAAAGGGACAACTGGAAGTTGTTGTATTCGCAGATGGTGCGGGTAATGATTATGACAGTTTCGCAAAACTTGGAAATGCACAGAGCTTATTATTAAGGACAAGCATTCTGAAAAATACAAGTGCTGTGATTTCTGGTCAGGGTGCAAAGAAACAGGCAGTCGGCGGCAACATGACAGAACGGGCTTTACTGAATTTTGTCAAGGATGATGAATCACAGGATAATATACAAATTCTGGGAACGCTCCCATTCAACAGTGCGAATAAATTTTCATTGGCAGAAGTGCAGGGTGATGTGAATGGTACTTTGATTAAAGGCGCACCAGAGAAAATTATTGACAAGTGCAGGTATTATTATGACAAAGACGGCAATAAAAAGCCATTTGATGCAAAAGCAATGGTGCAGAAAATCGATGGATTGGCAGTCCGTGCCATCCGTGTCCTGGCATTCGCTGTCAGTGATGCAAAAATGCCGGAAGATTCCATGCCTGGTGGTGAGTGGACTTTGGTCGGTATCGTGGGAATCCGTGATGATGTGCGTCCGGAATCCATTCAGGCAATTGCAGAAGTCCAGAAAGCCGGTGTGCAGGTTGTTATGATCACAGGTGACAGAAAAGAAACTGCTGTGGCAATCGCAAAAGAGGCAGGAATTATCAAAAGTGATCAGGATGTGAGATTGACTTCTGATGAATTGTCTGCTATGAGTGATGAAGAAGTCAAGAAGATCATGCCGAAATTAAGAGTTGTCGCACGTGCGCTCCCGACGGACAAGAGCCGTCTTGTTAGAATTGCGCAGGAACTGGATTTGGTAGTTGGTATGACTGGTGATGGTGTGAATGACTCTCCGGCATTGAAAAAAGCCGATGTCGGTTTTGCCATGGGCGGCGGTACGGAAGTTGCCAAGGAAGCCAGTGAGATTGTCATCCTGGATGATAATTTCTTATCCATCGAAAAAGCCATCCTGTTCGGCAGAACGATTTTCAACAGCATCCGGAAGTTTATTATTTTCCAGTTGACAATCAATGTTGCCGCAGTGTTGGTAAGCTTTATTTGTCCGTTCCTGCAAATGGATCCGCCTTTGACAATTACACAGATTCTGTGGGTGAATCTAGTTATGGATACGCTTGCAGCGTTGGCATTCGGCGGAGAACCGGCTTTGAAAGAATATATGAATGAAAAACCAAAACGTCGTGATGAAGCAATTGTCAGCAAGTATATGTGGTCTGAAATTCTGATCGGTGCGGCATGGTCTGTTGGATTGAGTATGTTCTTTATCACATCTCAGTTCATGAAGGATTGGTTCAGACCAGATGTTGACGGCAAATCTTATCTGCTGACTGGTTACTTCACATTCTTTATTCTGATTGCTGTTTTCAATGCATTCAATGCCAGAACACCAAAACTGAATCTGTTTGATAATATCGGCGGTAATTCCGGATTCCTGAAAGTCATGGGTGGTATTACACTGATTCAGATTATTATGACGTATGTCGGCGGAAGCGTTCTGAATTGCTACGGATTGAACGGCAAAGAGTGGATCTTGTTATTGATCATGGCTTTGACAATCATTCCAGTTGACCTGATCCGGAAGCTGATCATGGGCAGCAGCAGAACAGCTGATGAAAAATAAATGAATTTTCAGAAACGGGAGGTATTCACATGGCGGTTGGTTTAATCAAAGGACAGAAAGTGGATCTGACAAAGGGCAATCCCGGCTTGTCCAAATTACTGGTTGGTTTGGGATGGGATACGAACCGATATGATGGCGGTTATGATTTTGATCTGGATGCAGCAGCATTCTTGCTTGGTCAGAATGGCAAAGTCACTTCAGATTTGGATTTCGTATTCTATAATCATATGAAGCATGAATCCGGTGCGGTGGAGCATATGGGTGATAGTTTGACTGGCGGTAATGATGGCGATGATGAGATCATGAAGATTGATCTGTCAAAAGTCCCGGCGAGTATTTCCCGGATTGATTTCACAGTGACAATCTATGATGCCGAAATGAGAAACCAGAATTTCGGGCAGGTCAGCAATGCGTATATTCATGTACTGGATCAGACAAATAACAGGGAATTGATCCGGTTTGATCTCGGGGAAGATTTTTCCGTAGAGACAGCTGTTGTGGTCGGGGAGCTGTACCGGCATAACGGTGAATGGAAATTCAATGCGATCGGCAGTGGTTTTTCCGGCGGTCTGCGGGCTTTGGGTTTGAATTTCGGTGTGAATGTGTAATATTTTTATAACAGGAGGTTTTTGGCAATGGCGGTTAATTTATCCAAAGGACAGAAAGTGGATCTCACAAAAGGCAATCCCGGATTGACAAAGATTATGGTAGGACTCGGCTGGGATGTCAACAAGTATGACGGCGGTTTTGCATTTGATCTGGATGCCGCAGTGTTCATGCTCGGCGAAAACGGCAAAGTAAATTCTGACAGCGATTTTGTATTCTATGGCAACAAGGAACATGTATCCGGTTCTGTGATCCATGCCGGAGATAATCTGACAGGTGAGGGAGACGGCGACGACGAAGTAATTCAGGTGGATCTTTCCAAAGTGCCGTCTAATGTTTCTAGAATTGCATTCACAGTGACGATCTATGAGGCTGACGAGAGAAACCAGAATTTCGGACAGGTGAATAATTCTTATATCCGTGTGCTGAATCAGGCAAACGGTGAGGAATTAATTCATTTTGATCTTGGGGAAGATTTTTCCATTGAGACGGCGGTTGTTGTAGCAGAATTATATCGCTATAACGGCGAATGGAAATTCAATGCGATTGGCAGTGGCTACTCCGGCGGATTGGCAGCATTGTGCCGTGACTACGGCGTAAATGTTTGATCAGAAAGTGAGGATTTTTCTATGGCAGTCAATCTGGCAAAAGGACAGAAAGTGGATCTCACAAAAGGCAATCCTGGTCTGTCAAAATTACTGATCGGTCTGGGTTGGGATGTGAATAAATACGACGGCGGAGCTGATTTCGATCTGGATGCTTCCGCATTCCTGGCAGGCGAAAACGGCAAGGTGTCCTGTGATGCAGATTTTGTATTCTATGGCAATCTGAAACATGCATCAGAAGCTGTGGTTCATACCGGGGATAATCTGACAGGTGAGGGCGAGGGCGATGACGAAGTCATCAAAGTGGAGCTTTCCAAAGTTCCGGCGAATGTCTCCAGAATCGCTTTCACGGTGACGATTTATGACGCTGATGTGAGAAATCAGAATTTCGGACAGGTCAGCAATGCCTATATCCGGGTAGTCAATCAGGAAACGAACGAAGAATTGATTCATTTTGATCTCGGAGAAGATTTTTCAATCGAAACGGCAGTTGTCGTGGCAGAGCTGTATCGTTATAACGGCGAGTGGAAGTTCAATGCCATTGGCAGCGGTTATTCCGGCGGACTGGCTGCATTGTGCCGTGACTATGGTGTGAATGTATAATGGCAGTTGAGTTAAGAAAAGGACAGAAAGTCAATCTGGAAAAACAGGGGAAAGCTCTGGGGGAAATTTTAATCAATCTCAACTGGAGTCAGCCCCCGGAAAAGAAATTTCTGGGAATTTCTCTCGGACAGCAGTCCATTGATCTGGATCTGGGATGTCTGTATGAATTAAAAAACGGTCGTAAGGGCTGTGTGCAGGCATTAGGAAATGCATTCGGAAATCTGGATGCTGTGCCGTATATTGCACTGGATGGCGATGATCGGAGCGGTGCGGCTGCCAATGGTGAAAATCTTCGTGTAAACGGTAAACATATTACAGAAATTAAGAGGATTCTGGTTTATACGTTTATTTATGAGGGAGTTGCCAACTGGAGAAGTGCTGACGGTGTTGTGACGCTGAAATGTCCGGGCAGTCAGGATCTCATTGTCCGGATGGATGATTACAGTTCCAGTCAGAAAATGTGTGCAATTGCGATGCTGGAAAATCAGAATGATCAGACATTCTCAGTAGAAAAATTAATCCGGTTTTTTGACGGACATAAGCTGATGGACAGAGCATTCGGCTGGGGTATGGACTGGATAGCCGGCAGAAAGTGAGTGGAATACAATGTCAGTGAATTTACAAAAAGGTCAAAAAGTGGAACTTCGGAAGTTGGGCGGCAGTACACTCCGACGTGTGATAGTCGGATTGGGATGGGATGAAGCACCTGCAAAGAAAACAGGGCTGTTCGGTTCTCTGTTCGGGGGACAGAAACAGAGTCCCATTGACTGTGATGCCTCTGCATTTGTTTGTGTGAATGGGAAATTGAATTCTAATAAAGATATTGTTTATTTTGGGCATTTGATTCATGCGTCACATGCTATCGAGCATATGGGCGATAATCTGACTGGTGCAGGCGAGGGCGATGATGAGCAGATCGCTGTCAACCTGGAAGCTGTGCCTGCCAATTATGATAGAATTGTTTTTGTTGTGAATATTTACCAGGCACAGGAACGGAAACAGCATTTCGGTATGATCGGTAATGCGTTCATCCGGATCTGTGATGCAGATACCAATCAGGAGCTTTGCAGATATTCTCTTTCGGATGATTACCAGGGTATGACAGCCATGATATTCGGTGAAATCTATCGCCATAACGGAGAATGGAAATTCAGTGCAATCGGGCAAGGGACTTCCGATAATGATGTAAAAGCTCTGGCAAGGCGTTTCAGTTGAGTTTGGAAAGCAAGGGAATCTTCCAAGATTCCCTTTCTCTGTGATTAGGATAGAGATAAAATAAAAGCATTATTTTTGCGATGTAGATACTATGATAGCATTATAATTTCAAATGCAGGAGGTCGTTTTTGCGATGCAGGACAAGTTGTTGACAGAATTGGAGCAGAAACTGGATTGCTTGCAGGGACTTGCAGAGGTCAAATCAAATATTCATGCATGGATTCGTCTGCTGCATGTCTGCCAGATTGAAAAATCACAGGGATTATATGATATTGCAATTCCACTGCATCTTGTATTTATCGGGGAATCCGGAACAGGAAAAACAGAAACAGGGAAAATGATTGCAAAAAGTTATCAGATTCTGGAATTGCTTACAGAGGGGAAGTTAATTACTAAAAATGCGGCATTGCTCACGAAAGATAGGATTCTGGAGCAGGCACAGCAGGAGATTGGAAATGTCTGGATGATAAATCATGTGCATCTTATGCCGGACGAAATTCTGGAAAATCTGTTGGAGATTCTGCAATGGGAGAATTTTGCAGTGATTTTTTCCGGAACAGAGTTTGAAATCGAGAAAATGCTTTATCAATTTCCGGTTCTGCGGCTGAAACTCTGTAAATACTTGTATTTTACAGATGCGCAGCCAATGGGATTCTATTCACAAAATCGAAATACGGAGATGGCTGAAAAGGATTTGTTTGATCTGACTGAATTTATCCCGGATTCTGTGCAGATTCCAGGGCAAAAATTTTCCGGATTTGCGTCAATTGATCGGAAAGAAGGCGATTTCCTTTGTGCAGGTGCAAGAATGGATCTGACACCGTATGTACGCAATGAAATCAGAATCCGGTTTGTGTATGAGGCATTAAAACAGCGTATGGAAATAGATGCCTATGTTTTCATGCTATATGAGAATGAACAGTCCAGGCAGGATGAAGATTTAGTTTTTTTTGGAAATTGTTGTTCCAAAGACGGCAGTGTCTGTGTTGCAGAAAAGGCTGTTTATCCGGAATGTGGATTTTATCTTAGCAGAGTAGATGCAAAGATACAGAAAATTGCTGTCTGTTTTTCTGCTTATGGGAATAATCCGGCATTTGATTTTTCACAGATTGTGTCACCTGCTTTGCGGATATTTCAGGGAAATACACAGATTGCTTACATGGATCTGTCAAATTTACAGCAGGAAAGAACCGTTGTGGCTGTGGAATTGTATCGGTACAAGAACAGCTGGAAGCTCCGGGCTGTTGCGGCAGGATATTGTGATGGACTCAAAGAACTTTGCGGAAGATTTGGCATACAAGTAGAATAGCTATCCAAAAAACGGCATTCTGCCGTTTTTTGTTTGAAATGCCAGGGGATCTATGTGAAAAATGTGCAAAATTCAGGTTATTTTCCTGGAATTATCAGAATTTGATTGACAAATAATAAGCAATATGCTATAATGAATTTTGAATGATTTTTTGAATTTATAGGAGGTTTCTGAAACGATTATGAAAATTGCTCTGAATGACAAAACAAAATCGGTAATTGCAGGGATCAGAGATTTTATGGTTCGCTGTGGTATTCCGGATATGTTTATGTGCCGCTTTGTGGGAATTTATTTCCTGGTAACCGGGGTTGTCCTGCAAATGCAGCGCAAAGAGGAAATCAATGCAATTAGTCAATGGAAAGATTTTGTGAAAGAAGCACCGATTGGACATAGTATTCTATGGATGATCTTGGGGTTTCTGGCATTGACGGTTGTATATTATTTTGCGCCGAGAAAGCTGAAAATATTTGATCAGGTTGCCTTGCTCACAGGAACAATTTTCTTCATGATTTCAGTGATGTGGCGTAACCAGACGGATAATTATTATTTTGCAATTGCCATGACGGCTATTGGGATTGCATTTATCAGTTATCTGATGGGGAAAGTCTCTCACAAGCGGCTTGAAAGCATGCCGGAAGTCGCAACGGCTGTGATTGTGGCGGCAGTTGCACTTGCAGTGACCATTTTTGTCTGTGTGGCAACGGTTGCAAGGCATAGGACATTCAGCAGTTCCTGTTATGATTTCGGCATTTTTGTGCAAATGTTCTGGTCTATGAAAGAAGATCTAACGGCTGTTACAACATGCGAAAGAGACGAATTTCTGTCGCATTTTAATGTTCATGCTTCTTTTATTTATTATTTGCTTGTGCCGTTCTATGCACTCTTTCCGAATGAGAACACACTTTTGATCAGTCAGGCAATTCTGGCAATGGGCGGCGTACTCCCGTTGTATCTGATTGCAAAGAAGCATAATTACAATGGTGTGATCCGGATTGCAGTCTGCATGATTTATGTATTCTATGCGGGTTTGCTTTGTCCGAGCTTCTACGATTTCCATGAAAATTCATTCTTGCCGACACTACTGATGTGGCTGTTGTATGCAATTGATACGAAAAATTGTATTCTGTTTTATATTATGAGTGTGCTGACGTGTATCGTCAAAGAAGATGCGCCTTTGTATGTGATCTGCATCGGATTCTATTTCTTGATTGAGGAAAAAAGCTGGAAACGTCTGCATGGACTGGCAGCCATGGCGGTTTCGGGGATTTATTTTGTTCTGATCAGCAACTGGATGAAAGAGTACGGCGATGGTCAGATGATGGCATCTACAAGATTCGGGAATCTTACACTGGAATCCGGAGATGGATTCGGCGGTATCATCCGGAATGTACTTGTCGATCCGGCCTATTTCTTCAGTCTGATGCTCCAGGAGCATAGCTTGATGATTTTCCTGCAAATCATGGTTCCTTTGATGTTCCTGCCGTTCATGACAAGGAAACTGCATCGGTATATGCTGATGATTCCATTTATTATCATGAATCTGGTCATCAGTACAAGCTATGGCTATGCCTCAGGAATCGGCTATCAGTATATCTATGGTCCATCCTGTCTGCTGATTTATCTGGCAGTGCTGAACGCAGATGATATTTCCTATGAGAAACGCAATACTGTTGTTGCAATGGCATCTGTGGCAAGCCTGGCATCTGCATTGTGCATTATTTCCGGTAAGGCAGGCTATATTGACACTTACAAAAATCGTCCGCAGTATTATCATAATCTGGAAGAATGTTTTGACAGTGTGCCAGCAGACGGAAGGGTGATTTCTAATACCTGGTTTCTGCCACATATTGCCGACAGAAAAGAAGTGTATATCTTTGATAGAAATGATTTTGAAAAAGATCCTGCTATTGAGGATTTTGCAGAAAGCGTAACCGGTCTGGTCGGAATGGATCGATATGATTTCTATGTCATGAGCCGTGGCGATGAGAATACAACACTGGCGATTCCCTATCTGGAAGAAGCAGGTTTCACGATCTTCAACGAGACGGAAAATTATGTTGTGATCTATGTCAGTCCGGAATATCTGGCATCCCATCCGGGAATATAAAAAATTTCTGAAAATATTTCCGGAAACTACTTGCAATATCAGAAAATTTGTTGTATAATAATGCAAGGGAATTTTTCCCCGGAATGATTTGAAAGCTGGAGGTAGTTTTTATGTTGATTACTTGTCTTGATTTAGAGGGTGTGCTTGTACCTGAAATCTGGATCGCCTTTGCAGAAGCAAGTGGTATTCCAGAACTCAAAAAGACAACCCGTGATGAGCCGGATTACAACAAGCTCATGGAGTACAGACTGGCAATTCTCAAAGAGCATCATCTGGGACTGAAAGAAATTCAGGAAACAATTGCAAAGATTGAACCTATGGAGGGTGCAAAAGAATTTCTGGATGAACTCAGATCTCTGTGCCAGGTGATTATCATCAGTGATACGTTTACACAGTTTGCCTCACCGCTGATGAAGAAACTGGGTTATCCTACGATTTTCTGTAATACACTGGAAGTTGCTGATGACGGCGAAATCACAGGATTCAGAATGCGTTGTGAAAAGTCCAAACTGACAACGGTAAAGGCATTGCAGTCCATCGGATTTGAGACGATCGCAAGCGGTGACAGCTACAATGATCTGGGCATGATCCAGGCAAGCAAAGCAGGATTTTTGTTCAAGAGTACAGAACAGATCAAGAAAGATCATCCGGAACTCCCTGCTTATGAAACTTATGAGGAATTAATGCAGGCAATCAAGAATGCCATGTAAGAAAGATGAAAAAAATCCAGCACTGTGCTTTTCTAGAGGTGCAGTGCTGATTTTATTGATACAGGAGAAAGAATGATGACACAGTTTGAGAAAATCAAGAAACTAAATGCAATGTTATTGTATGAAATGCCTGAATATCAGATACAGGCAATACAAATAAATGCGGATGACTACAAACAGCAAAGATTATTTTTACGTAGCTTGATGAATCTGAGAGATCCAATGCCAATTTCAGAAGAATTTTTGAATTTGCAGAATGATTTTCTGACACAGGAAGCAGAAGAGAAAGGCATTGTGCATGTGCAGGAGCTGACACCAGTTGTTGAAAATATTTGTATCTGGCAAGGTGATATTACCAGACTAGATGCGGATGCGATTGTAAATGCTGCAAATACTACCATGTTAGGCTGTTTTTTACCTTGTCACAAATGCATTGATAATGCCATTCATTCTTCCGCAGGGTTACAGTTACGGGATATTTGCTATCAGATGATGCTGGAACAAGGACATGAAGAAGCGATTGGTTCAGCCAAAATTACAAAGGCTTATAATTTGCCGTCAAAATATGTGATTCATACTGTAGGACCGGTGATTTATGACGAAGTAACAAAATATGATAAACTGATGCTGGCATCTTGTTATACATCCTGTTTACAGGTTGCGTCTGAAAAACAACTGGAAAGTATTGCATTTTGCTGTATTTCAACAGGAGAATTATGTTTTCCAAAGCGATTGGCGAGTGAAATCGCAGTGCATACAGTAAGGACTTATCTGCATCAACATCCTGAAACGAGCCTGAAAAAAGTGATTTTTAATGTTTTCAAAGAGGAAGATGCCGAAATTTACAGGGAAGTTTTGAAATAAGGGAGATAGATTTTTTATGAATGGTAAAATAATCATTGTTGAGGGATTGGACGGTTGCGGAAAGTCCACACAGGTGGATTTATTGAAAAATCATTTTCCAGACTGTCGTTTTTTGACGTTTCCGAATTATGATTCTCCCAGTGGTGAGATTATCACAGAATATCTGCAAGGCAGGATTCCGGAGACGGATTCCAAAAGAAGTGCTTATGCTTCAAGTATATTCTATTCGATGGATCGCTATATCAGTTATCGGAAAGACTGGTATTTGGATTGTAAAAATCAGAAGCATATTATTTCTGCCAGATATGTGACTTCTAATCTGATTTATCAGACAGCAAAGCTCCCAAGGGAAGAATGGGAAAATTATATAGAATGGCTCTCAGATTTTGAGTATTCCAAATTGGGGATTCCTGTGCCGGATGCAGTGATTTTTCTAGATGTGCCGATTGAGATTTCGCAAAGATTATTGTCTGAAAGATATAAAAATACAGATCAGAAAAAAGATATTCATGAGGCAGATCTGGATTATTTTCAGAGATGCTATGATGTGGCGGAATACCTGATTACAAGAGAGCATTGGAAGAGACTGCCTTGCTGTGCGGGAGATACCATGCGCTCAGTTGATTCCATTCAGACGGATTTGGTAAAATTAATTCAGGAAACTCTGGAATAATTTGAAATATAACAATAATATAACATAAATGACAGGCTGATGAAGCATGTAGATTTCTAGTGCATGTCTGCCGATAAAATTCACAGGGGCAAAGCCATTCCAGGAAATGCTAAGAATTTTTTCATGACAGGACTGGCAAAGAAAAAAGCCTGTGAGAAATAAAAACAGCCAGGGGAATACTGCAAAATAATCCGTGGAATAGAAGCCATCATGTGGAAACCCGAAATAGGCTGTGCCATGATTCTGATAAAGAAATTCAGGAAGATACAATAAAGGCTTGGAGAAAAAGCCCAGATAGTGATCATCAATATGTTTTGTGAATGCGAATAAGCCGAAACTCAGGAGTATTCCCGGAACTGGCGGAAATATCTGCAACAGATTCCTGCATCCGGAAAGAATCAGCATACAAGAGCCAATACAGGTCAGAACGCCGAACAGAATCAGATCTTCCGGCAGAAACAGGATTGTGATCCCTGAAATAAGCATTCCGGCAAGAAAGACTGTTAGTCCTCTGCGGAACAGATGACGGCTAATCCCGGCACAGAATCCGGATAACAGAATAAAGGTCCAGCAGATGCATTGCTGCCAGATATAGGCTGCATCGGAGTGATACCAGTTCCAGTCCTGATGGAACATATAGACCAGATCCCAGCATGCATGGAATGCAATCATATTCAGGACTGTGAATCCCCGGATGAAATCCAGAAACGCACAGCGTTGAGAATTTGGTTTTGATAAAAATAATTCAGATTTTTGATGCATCATGATAATTTCTCCTAGATTTTAAATTTCAGATATAATAAAATTCACTTTCCAGAAT